>JALYLU010000013.1 GCA_030774075.1 Actinomycetota bacterium
GAATACGCGTCGCACAGGAACGCCGCTTCGGAGTGCGTACGTGTACTCGAAGAAGTCACCGCGATTGCGGGCAGCCCACCGAACGAAACGCGTTGAATCTCACGGGCCATCCCTACTTTCATCCCTACAACTCACGGTCACTCGTCCGATCCAACGGGCAAAGGGCCGAATCGGGCCTGCTCAGCGGACCTGCAAGCACCGGTCGCACGTGACAAGGTGAGCTACTCGATCTTCGAAGCCACCAGCGAGATCCAACGCTTGGTAGTCGCTCGCGCGGTGACCCGCTTGCACATTCCCTGATTTCCGTCCGACTGGTTGGAACCAGTTCGAGGACTACGCCGACTCCGCACCCTGATCACGGCGGCAGCTCGAGTCGGCACCGGAACTGCTCGACGCTCGGGTACCGCTCGCCCGGGCTCTCCACCGCGAAGCCGGTGGCGCGGCAAGCATCGGCCCGGGATCCGCGGCTCTCTCTTCTACCTAAGCCAGGGCCTTGCCCATCGCGTAGTCAATGATCTCGAACGCTCGTTTCGCCTCCATACTTCCGTCGAGAACGACTTGCGCAAGGCTTGGAACGACGCTGATCAAGATCGCGGCTTCGTTCTCCGCGTCGGCCCTTCGCGGAAGTCCGGCTTCGACGAGGAGCGTCTTCACGGTTCGATGCAATGCGTCCGGGACATCGCGCGCCTCGCGCCGCGCGAGAGTCGGATCAACGAGGGAAGCCGTGTGGAGAGCGACGAACATCAGCATGTTTTCGCGGCTCTCGTCGTCGGTCGGGATGAAGGATCGCAGAATCGCGCGGAGTCGGACTCGCGGCGGGTCGGCCGAGTTGATCAGTGCCGTCAGACGAGCCGTCGCACGCTGTGCGACGTGCCGTTGCGTCGCGAGCAACAGCGCGTCCTTCGCACCGAAGTAGTACTGAACCAGCCGCACCGAGACGCCCGCTTCGGCGGCAACCTCGCGGAACGTCGCCGCGGTGAGTCCTCCCTTCGCGGTGATACGACACACGGCGTCGGTCATCTCGCGGCGGCGGACTTCATGGTCCACTTGTCTCGGCATCGCCGTAATGGTACAACCGTATCATGAAGAAGCGCGTGCATCTGAGTGAGTGGAAAACCCCGGAGGCAGAGCACCGCTTTCATACGCGTGAGGACGACCTCGTAGGGGAGCGTCTCGCCGAACGACCGGCCGCAATCGACGTGGAGACCCACCTCGGCCCCACGAGGGCCTACTTCTGGGCGGGCACAGGAGAACCGGTGGTGTTCCTCCACGGCGCGGGCGGTACCGGAACGACCTGGGCCCCGTACGCCGACTATCGCGAAGGTCGCGCGATGTACGCGATCGACACCATCGGTGACCTCGGCCGAAGTCGCCAACAGAAACCGGTCGAGAGCGCGGACGACCTGTCGCGATGGCTCGAGGAGACATTGACGGGTCTCGGAGTCGAGCACGCACATCTCGCCGGCACTTCCTACGGCGCGTTTCTCGCACTCAATCTCGCGACGAGTCGACCCGGAGCAGTGCGTTCGCTGTACCTCATCGAGCCGGCAGGCCTCGTTCGCGTCGTCATCGCGAAGTTCATGCTCTGGGGCATGTCGAGCCTGTTTGCATCCCTGCTTCCCAAGTCGCTCCGGCGGATTGCCGCGCAGAGGCTCCGAAACCCGCTCGTCGAAGATCGCGAGCTGATGCGACTCGGCTTGTACGGCGCGCGACACCACCGCTCGCGGCTCCTCCGACCAGAGCCACTCACCGACGAGCAACTCCATTCGATCGAGGCACCAACGCACTTCGTGTTGGGGGCAAAGAGCGAAGTGTTCCCGGTGAATGCTGCCCGCGCCCGAGCCTTCTTGTTACCCAATGCGACAACCGAAGTGATCAGCGGCGCCGGTCACGCCGTCGCGATGAGCGGTGCCGACACCCTCGCCCCGGAACTCGCGCGATTCCTCAGTCGACACGACACGAGGTTGGACACAGTCGAGCGCCCGGAACAGAGGTAGCCGAGAGACACGCATATTCCTCTGCGCGCAGCCGCTACTCGTCGACATTTCGCCCGGAGTACGGCCTTCGGTGCTTCTTCCGCTCATCCCTACTTTCATCCCTACAACTCACGCCGACACGACGGAACCGATGGACCAGCGCACCGAGTCGGGCCTGTTCAGCGGGCGTGCCACTACTGCCCTTACGCAGCACCGTGAGCTACACAATCTTCGAAGGCACGAGCGAGATTCAGCGCTTGGTGGTCGCAAGAAGCATCTCTGGCTTGCACATCCCCTAATTGCTCGTTTCCGCGCGTTGGGTCGCATCTCTTCTTTACCGCGGCTCGAGGGCCGCATACTGCGAGCGCCGATGAGCGTTCCTGGGCAGGACATCGTTCCGAGCACGGACAATCCGGATCGAAATAGCTGAATCGGTTGTGCGGGACCTGCATGCCGCGACCGGGGACGAGACAGCGGCGTGCGGTCCGATGTACCTTTCACGCGCCGAGACCGCAGGAGGCTTCGTGCGCGAGGACTCGATGACGCGGGTGGTGGTCTTGGGCGGAGGAGTCTCCGGCATGACGGCAGCGTTCGAGCTCATGGTGTGGCAAGCCGGTCAATGAACGTCGGGCCGCATGGCTGACGCCCAGCTCCCGACTGGAGTCGTGACGTTCCTGCTCTCGGACATCGTCGGCTCGACACGACTGTGGGAGGCGGAGCCCGACGCGATGGCGCGCGCGCTGGCGTGTCACGACGAGATCATCGCCCGCTCGGTGACAGAGGCCGGTGGCCTGGTGCTCAAGGCTCAAGGTGAAGGCGACTCGTCATTCTGCGTGTTCCGACGCGCCTCCGACGCGGCCCGCGCAAGTGTGCTCGCGCAAGACGAGCTCCAACGCGAGCCGTGGCCCACGTCGCGCCCGATCGCGGTGCGCATGGCGCTGCACACCGGTGAGGCGGAAGAGCGCGCCGGCGACTACTTCGGCCGAGCGGTCAATCGCGCCGCACGGCTGCGGGCGCTCGCCGACCCCGCGCAGATCCTCGTAAGCCAGGCGACCGCCGAGCTCATCGTCGACCACCTCCCGGACGGCGTCACGATGACGGCCCTCGGCCGGCACGAACTGAAGGATCTCGAGCGGCCGGAGACCATCTACTTGTTGGCGCACGAGGAGTCACCCGCGTCGCGCACGTTCAACGCTGGTTCCGCACGCGCGGCGATGCCGCAGTTGCTCGCGGTCGTGGTCGAGAGTCCGTTCGTCGGCCGGGCGCACGAGAGAGAGCTGATTACGGCGGCGGTGAGCGCGGCGATCGCCGGCGAACGGCGCCTCATACTTGTTGCGGGGGAGCCCGGACTCGGCAAGACGGCGCTGTGCGCCCACGCGGCTGCCGACGCGTACGCACGTGACGTAACGGTCCTCTACGGCCGGTGCGATCCCGATCTCGTTGCGCCGTACCGGCCGTTCGTCGAGGCCCTCACCGACTACTTCGCACAACTCGACGACGCGTCGTTGCGCGCGCTGGAGGCGCGGCATCTCGCCGAACTGACGCGTCTGGTGCCGAGCCTGCGAGCACGGCGGCCGGGCTTGCCTCAGCCGCAAGCCAGCGATGCGGAAACCGAGCGGTACTTGTTGCTGGCGGCGATTGTCGCGGTGTTGGCCGAGGCGTCCGCGCAGTACCCGATCATGGTCGTGCTCGACGACCTCCACTGGGCCGATCGATCGACGCTGCTGGTGTTGCGGCATCTCGTCTCGGCGCCGACCGCCATGCAGCTCGCCCTGGTCGTCACGTACCGCGACACCGAGGTCGAGGAAGGCGACGCGCTCTCCGACGCGCTGGCCGGGCTGTACCGCGCGCGCGGCGTTGACAGCGTGCCACTGAGGGGGCTCGTAGACCGCGAGATGGTGGCTCTGCTCGAGGCGTCCGAGGGTCAGGCCGCGGACGCCGCCGGCGTCTCGCTGGCTCACGAGCTGCAGCGCGAGACCGACGGGAACCCCTTCTTCGCGGGAGAGATACTCCGCCATCTCGTCGAGCAAGGCTCGTTGGCTCGCGACGGATCAGGCCGGTGGCGCCTGCCGGGCAAGCTCGCCGACCTCGAGCTCCCGAACGGTGTGCGCGAGGTCGTCCGGAGTCGCGTCCATCAGCTGGGCGAGCGGACCCGGCGCGTGCTGACGACGGCCGCGGTGCTCGGACACACCTTCACGATCCCGTTGCTCGGCGCGGTGGCGAAGATCGACGACGACGACCTGCTCGACGATCTCGAGCGCGCGGAGCGGGCTCATCTCGTCGCCGAGACGGGCCGGCCTGAGCAATTTCGCTTCGAGCACGCGCTGATTCAGCACACCCTGTACCAGGACGTCGGGACGACGCGTCGCTTGCGCGTGCACCGCCGAACCGCCGAAGCTCTCGAGGAGCTCGCCGGTGGCGAAGACGACACGATCGTCGCGGAGCTCGCGTATCACTGGGATCGCGGCACGACGGAAGCCGAGCGCGACAAGGCCCTGCACTACGCGCAGCGCGCCGGGGACCGTGCGCTTGCGCAACTCGCGCCGGATGAAGCGATCCCGTGGTACGAACGCGCGTTAGAGCTGCGCGAGATCGCCGCTGCCGCCGACGAAGGTCTTCGCTGCGATCTGCTCATCGGCCTCGGACAGGCTCAGCGCCAGACCGGTGTGCCCGCGTTTCGCGAGACGTTGCTCGCGGTTTCGCGCCTCGCGGGCGGGATGCACGACTCGTCGCGGATGGTCACGGCGGCGCTCGCGAACAACCGCGGCTTCGTCAGCGACGCCGGCGAGATCGACATCGAGCGCGTCGGCGCTCTGGATGATGCACTCGCCGCGCTGGGCGGTGGGAGCGACGCGGCGCGAGCCCGTCTTTTCAGCGCAAAGGCTGGCGAGCTGCTGTTCGGCAACGACTTCCCGACCCGCCGGGAACTGAGTGATCAAGCGCTCGTCCTGGCTCGTCGTTCCGGTGATGCCGCGACGATCCTCCGCGTGCTCAACGACCGGTGCCTACCGACGATGGTGCCGTGGACCCTTCGCGACCGCGATTCGGAGACCGCGGAAGCGCTTCGACTCGCCGAAGACGTCGGTGACCCGGAGGCGAGGTTCTATGCCGCGTACAACCGGGCGTGCGTCGCGCTCGAGGCCGGCAGCCTGGAGGACTACGAGGGCAACATTCTCGGTGCCATGACCAGAGTGTCATTCGAGCTGCAACAGCCCACGCTCTTGTGGGTGACGAGTTGGGCCGAGGCGTATCGCCTCATCCTTCGTGGCGACCTCGCCGAGGCCGAGGAAATGGCGATGCGGTCGCTGCAGATCGGGACCGACAGCGGCCAGCCGGACGCGATGACCAACTTCGGGGGCTTGCTCCTCGCCTTGCGCTGGCATCAGGGCCGGTTGCGCGAGCTTGTACCGCTGGTCGCGGAGACGGCCGAGTCGATGCCGGCTATTCCTGCGTATGGAGCCGTCCTCGCGCTCGCGCATGTGGAAAGCGACGACCTCGACTCCGCGTCCGTCCTGTTGCAGGTGCAGGTCGACCAGCGCTTCGGCGGGCTTCCCGAGGATCTGTTCTGGTCCGTCGCGTCGGCGGCGTACGCGGAGACGGCCATCGCCGTCGGCTCTCGAGACGCGGCGGCGCTGCTGCGCGACATGGTCGATCCTGTGCATGACCAAATCGCGTCGTCGACCGCGTCGATCAACGGCGCGTACGCGCACTACGCAGGTGGGCTCTACGAAGTCCTCGGGGACCACGGTCTAGCCGACGATCGCTACGCCGAGGCGTTGTCGATGCATGAACGCCTCCGCGCTCCGTTCTTCATCGCACGCACCCAGCTTGCGTGGGGCCGCGCGCTGCTCGCGCGATCGAGCGATCGTGACGTTCAACGCGGTTTGAAGCTGCTTGCCGAGGCGGTCGAGCTCGCGGGGCGCCACGGATACGCCAACATCGAACGGTGGGGCCAAGCGCTGCTCGCACCGCTTCGTTGAGCGTCGTCCGGTTGTAATCGCGGTGGCCTATCCCTACTTTCATCCCTACAACTCACGGGTACTCGTCGGATTCGACGGACCAGACCGCAGAGTCGTGCGTTGGCGCGTCGATGGCCTTCCGATCCCCGGGTCGCTGTCGCACCCGAGGTGCAGTATCCGCGGCATGGCAAGCTGCGCCGATTGCGAGCAGGAAATGGCGACCGCAGTCGGCTGCACGCTGTCGGCGCTGACGATCGACGGTGCGCTGTATCTGCGCCGCCGCTGTACCGGCCAGCGGTGCGGCGACTGCGGTGCGAAACACGATCGGTTTCATCATCTCGGCTGCGATGTCGAAAGGTGCCCGCGCTGCGGGAAACAGTTGATCACGTGCGGCTGTTGGAGCGACGGCCTGGGCGAACCAGGCGACGACGGGTTATCCCGATAGCGCCTCGGAGATCCGGCGACGAGGACCAACCGTTCACATCGATGAACATCCGCAGTGCAACCCAGGCGACGCGCTTGTTGCCGTCGGGTAGAGGATGGTTGCGCGCAGGTCGAACGACGGGGACGGCTGCCTTGTCGATGAAGGCTTCGTAGAATTCGCGATCTCCGAACTGCGCCGAGGGTGCGTGGAGCGCGAATCGGCGAGGCCCAGATCGGCGACCTTGGCGACTGTGTCCTCGTCCAAGGCGGTCACGAGCGCGGTCGCGACTGCCTCGGTCGTCAGGACGTTCGCTGACGCGACGGATGACAGTGCCGACATGACCGGCACTACGGTGCGTGAGTCGAGCGTGATGATTTCCGCGGGTAGCTCGTCAACCAGAGTGATCACGTCCGTCTGCTGTGCCGTGCTCAGCGCGGAGAATCGTCGGCTGAGTGCTCCGGTCGTGCTTCCGGCGGCGATGGCGCGGCTGAGCCGATAGAACCAACACATGGTCGTCGCCACCCCGTTCGACCTGGCCGACAACAACAGGTCGGACTCTTGACCGGCGAGAATGCTCAGCAGTAGCTGGTCATCGACGATGATCACGCGGTCTCAGGCAAGCTCCGGATCGGCACTCGCGACCTCAACGATCGCCTCGGCGAGAACGCCAGAAGCAATCGCGTCATTCACCCACTCCGCGATGACCGGATCGATCTCTCGTCGTGGGAAGGTCGTCGGCCGGACCGAAATTCGGGCGCGCGCTCGAGCAACAGCTGAAGCGAGAGGTTGCGGCAGATCTGCAAGCCGGGTCGCCATGTCTTCATCGTACCGTCGGACATGCGAGAACCGAGAGCCCGTCCTATCCCTACTTTCATCCCTACAACTCACGGTTACACGTCGCACCGGACGGACCAGCTGACCGAATCGAGGCGGCTGAACGGACGTGCAAGCACTGGCCTTACGCAGCGAAGTGAGCTACACGATATTTGAGGGGACCTCGGAGATTCAGAGGTTGGTGGTCGCCCGTAGCATCTCTGGCCTGCACATTCCCTAGTTCTGGGCCGGTTCGGATCAGCCGCCCTCCGGGCGGCTCATCCCTACTCCATCCCTACAAGTCGGGCGGTGTGCTCGCACTCGTCACAACACGCTGGACCGCGGTCCCGCCTGATCGATGTTGCACGGACGTGCCGGGACAGCCTGGACGTGCCCCGAGGAGTTCGCAGCTCTTCGAAGGCAGGTGTGCGATCGGGGATGGCTCGTCGCTCAGGCTTCGCGTCGGGCATATCTCGACCTGGTTGAAAACGGAGTGACGAACCGTCGCTTTCTCGCCGAACCGCCTGAACGCGTCCATGCATAAGCGTCCCAGCGGGCATTGTGCATTCACGTAAAGGAGTACCTTCGTGTTCGGGTGGATGCATCGCGATAGCGGAGGGCCGATGCCGAGCGCCGATGAGATCCGAGACGTTCAGCGAGAGGCGTGGGCCGGGCTCTCTGCGGGCTGGGAGAAGTGGGACTCGGTCATCATGGATCAGCTGGGCCCGGTCGGCGCGGCGATTATCGAGCGTCTCGACATCGCTGAAGATCATCAGCATCTCGACATTGCCGCGGGCACGGGTGAGCCGGGTTTGAGCATCGCGAGACTGTCGCCGAAGGGACGCGTCGTGCTGACCGACCTCGTCGCGGAGATGCTGGACATAGCCGCGCGACGAGCCAGGGCGCAAGGGATCGCCAATATCGAGACGAAGGTGTGCAGCGCCGACGATCTGCCGTTCAACGACGCCACATTCGATAGCGTCTCCGTGCGTTTTGGGTACATGTTCTTCCCGGACATGGGCAAGGCGACGGCCGAGTTCGCGCGCGTGCTCAAGCCGGGCGGACGTCTCTGCTCGTCAGTTTGGGTCAAGCCCGAGGAAAACCCGTGGACGACGATCGCCATGCACGCAATCGCCGCCGAGACGGTGCTCGCGCCACACGACCCGGATAGGCCGAATATGTTCCGGTGCGCTGCCCCGGGATATGTCAGTGCCCTGTACGAGGGCGCGGGGCTGCGCGACGTTGCCGAGTGGGACGTCGACGTCGAACTCGTGACGCGATCGGCCGCGCAGTATTGGGAGATGATCAGCGAGCACGTCTCGCTCGCAGTTGCGGCGCTTCAGCAGGTCGACGACCCGACGCGGGAGCGGATTCGGGCAAACGCCATTGCGAAGGTGAGCGCGTTCGAGAAGGACGGCAAGGTCCGGGTTCCGGGCGTAGCGCGCTGCATCGTGGGAACGAAACGGGACGCGAGCGGCACGCGCCCCCGCGACGGCGCACGATCCTCCAACGCGGGCTGACCGACCCAGCGGCAGGCCGAAGCCGCGCCATTGCCCGATCGAGACGTTCTCGCGCGGCGCGAGATCGCGTAGTCCGTGCGCGTTGGCGATTGCGGATCCGCTCTCGTCGTGATCTCGATGGCGCTATGTGTCAACAATCGGCAACGAGATTCGTGCTGCGACGAGAAGGTGCGTGATGTCAGCGCGGTCGGCGGTCACGATCTCAGCGGCGCGGTCCGTGGCAAGAACGACAACCGCAGCGTCAACGATGTCGCTCGTCCTCGAGCGTGCGAGCAGTCGCCCTGTCGCATGCGCGTCGACCTCGCGGAAGTCGACGACGTCGCAGCCTCGCAGGAACCGACGTAGCTGCGCTTGACGACCTGATCTGCTCACCTGCGCGATCACCGGTGCAGGAACGCACGGGATGACACCGGCCTCGAGGCGCACCCGATGTTCTGCCCAAATCGATCGTGCGTTTCGATCAGCTGCGACGAGGGCGCCGGCGTCGTAGACCGCCGGGTTCACGCCGTGCGCCGAGTGCGTCGAATTCGGTTCGCGAGTCGGCTTCGTGCCGCGTCGAGCTCCTCGGGAGTAAGCGCGCCGTGCCTTGCTTCCCACTCGGCGACCCCTGCGAGTCCGTCGCGGACGACGAGGGCCCGGCGCGCGGCGTCCGTCATCCACGCCGAGACGCTCATTCCATCGGCGGCTGCAGCCTCAACGATGCCGGCGTGCACTTCGGGATCGACCGTGATGGCCATCTTGGGCGAGGGCTTTCCGCGAGGCATCACGAAACTATACTCCACGAGTAGGAGGCTTGCACCGCGACGCGGCCGGGGTATCCCTACTTTCATCGCTACAACTCACGGCTACTCGTCGGATTCGACGGACCAGAGCGCCGAATCAGGCCTGCTCAACGGACGTGCAGCTACTGGCCTGACGTAGCGAAGTGAGCTACACGATCTTCGAAGGAACGAGTGAGATCCAGCGGCTCGTGGTCGCAAGAAGCATCTCCGGCCTGCACATTCCCTGATTTCGATCCGTCTTCGTCGTCGCAGCGGGACCGGTTGAAGTGGCGATCACGATCAGGGACAAGCACGGTACCTATAAGAAGTCTCGCCGCGACGACGGACCCGCGCTCGATCGGCGTTCGACGCGCTATTTCGCCGTCGTTGCGAACACCTGGAGCCTCGGATTCGCGACTCGGCGCGAGGCCGAGAGCGCCGAACGCGAGATGAAGAACCGAGCGGAGCATGGCGTCGGTCTCCACAAAGCGGCGATGACGTTCGTCGAGTTCCTCCGCTCGGTTTGGCTTCCGTTGGTCGAGACCAAGGTCGCGCGCACAGATGACAGGGTGAGGGATTCGGAGAGTCAGGCGGTCAGAGGTCCGTGTCCAGGGTCCCGCGTAACCCGACAGAAGGTGCAGCTAATTTGAACGTCATGTCGTCGAAGTACCGGGATTGCGCAGCTGGCGGAGTGCTCGAGAGGGTAGTGGTCCACCCGCCAAGGTCAGCGCCAGCATGACGAGCCTTAAGGGTGGCCGCCAGTCCCTTCCCCAGGTCGTCCGCACACTGGCTCGTACGGTAACCGTTACGGCGCGCTATGGAGGTCGGCGGTATCTCTGTCCCTGCTGCCAGGCCCGCTTTCGCCGGCTCTTGCCGTACGGCGTCCCACCGCGGCCGAACCGGGCTTGTCCGAAATGCGGGGCGCTACAGCGTCATCGCCTCCTGTGGCTTTACCTTGCTCGGGAGCTACACATCCTGACCGCGTCGCACCGCGTACTCCACATTGCCCCGGAGCGCGCGATCCGGCGCCGCCTGAAGTCCCTCCCCAATCTGACCTACGTGACCACCGACCTCAACTTGCCGGGAGCAGGCGTGCAGGCGGAACTCGGCTGGCTCCCCTTTGAGGACGACTGCTTCGACATCGTGGTCTGCTCCCATGTCCTCGAACACATCGAGCACGACCTGCAGTCGATGGCCGAGATGTTTCGTGTGCTGGCACCGGGGGGGCAGGCGCTGATCATGGTGCCGCTCAAAACAGACCTCGCGGAAACCTACGAGGACCCGTCGATCACGTCCCCCGACGAGCGCCACCAGGCGTTCGGCCATCCTGAGCACGTGCGGTATTACGGCGCCGATGTGGTCGACCGGCTTCGCCAGTCAGGCTTCGAGGTTGAGCCGGTCGACTACGTCGACCGCATGGCGCCCGGCGAGGCCGAGCACATTAGGGCCTCCAGGGGTGAACTCATCTACGTGTGCCGGAGCTGAACGACCAGGCAGGGTCGGAACGGCAGTCCGAGCTGGAGGATCTCGATGGTGATGATCGGCAAAGACCCGCACAATCGCACTCCCATCCCGGGAGGACAACCCGGAAACGGGGGCTGCCGTGCCGCGCGACAGCGTCGCGCTAGTAGTCGACCGTCTTCGCGCAGACAAGTAGTGCGCCGGGTCGCCGAGGCAGGACAGGACTGAGCGTTGTCGTGGACACCTCAAGAGAGGTTTACGCATTTGTGAGGCAGTGGTCCCAGACTGGATTTGGGTGATCTGCAGGCTGGGCGTGGACGTCATCGCGCGTCCATCGCGCGGCCGCGGCCATTCGGATCCGTTCGCCGTTGTTCGCCCAACTCGCTGACCTGCAATCTCTGTTCGACGACGTTCGCCGATAGCCGCTCGTTGGGATTCCCAAGCTGAGAACAGGGGTTCGATGCCCGTTGCCCGCTCTCGATGTTGACGCAGGTCAGTGCCATGCGGTTGTACGCACGGCAGTCACCCACGTGAAGCCGCGCGCTCTGAGCACAGCTGACGACGAGCTTCGGTGGCGCGGATCGTCGCAATGTTGAGCGCGGCCGGCCCGATCGGGCGCGACGGGCACGAGAACGCTTCCCGAAGCGCGGCTCGGACGACATTGCTCGGCGAGCGATCGATCGCGTCGACCAGGGCGGGGACAGCGTCGTCGGAGAGCCGGCTGAGGTAGCCGGGATCGAACTCGTGACCGTGCTCGGCGCGCGTGATGTTGTGGTGTACGACGAACGCCTCTGGGTTCGCGATGTTCGCGACCATAATCAGCGCGAAGGCCGTGGTGCCGGCACCGGCGACGAGCCAACTCCGGGTGCGGCCGACGCCAACGTTGCGCATTGCGAACATCGCGAGCAATAAACCCATCCAGATAGCGGCGCCGACGACCCAGAGGCGCAGCATCGTCATTCCGAACGCGGCGTCGTAGAGGGCCATGCGGCGCAGGCTGACGACCACGAGGCCGATTGCCAGCAGTGGAACCGCACCGGCGAGCACGCGCACCGCGGCACGGTCGTACACGCCGGGAGATGCCAGGCCGCGCACGATGGCGAGAAACGCGACGAGGAAGGCGGTCGCCCAACAGAGCTGGAAGAATCCGCTGCGGGCGTATTCGGCCGGCGTCAAGCCGGCTTCGATGACGAGTCGATGACCCGCGTCGCTGAGCGCGACGAGCTGGGCAACGGCGAACAGTGCGAGGACTCCGACGGCGAGGCTCAGCATGACGATGATCTCCAGGGCCTCGAACTGGCCCGAGCGCGCCTTGGGTTGCGCGTCGCCGAGTGCCGCGGCCCCAGTGGCGAGCGCCACGATCGCGAACAACGCGATCAACGCCGCGTGGCCGCCGATCGCTTGGGGATGCAGGTGCGGGACGACCATGCCCTTGAACACCGCGTCGGCCGATGCGAGCAGCGCGATCACGACAACGAGTATTGGAACCGCGATCGCCGCGGCGCGCGTGATGCGCGTCCCGTGCCGCGCCAGACGTCCGCCGGGCGTCGGCACCACTTGGCGCAACAGGATCAGGCCGATTGTCGCCCGCCCAACCGCGGCCGCAGCCCGCCGAACGACGGCCACGGATGTGGTGTCGCGCACGGAACCCGAACGCGAAAAGGAGACGGTGAGGGCGATCAGGGCGACGACGGCTGCAACGTTCGAGGCCGCCAACCACGGGCTCGCCCGCACAACGAGGAATCCGGCCGGAACCATGGCCGTAATCGCAAGCCATCGGGCGGGCGCGCGTTCGACGCGACGGCTCGTAACCAGCGCGGCGACGATGAACCCGACGCCGACAGCCACGATCCCGTTGTGCACGCCGCCGCGCACGCCGATGTCGAGCGCTATCCCCGCGCCGAGCGCGAGGACCACCAAGACGAACGGCGCCGGGTCCACAGGTAGCGGACGTGGAGGCGATGGCAATGGTGGATGCGCTTCGGCGACCCACGGACTCTGCATAGAGGGCTGAAGATACGGAGCGCGTATGGCGGCGGTGCGTAGTGGCTGTGAAGATTGCGTGGAAGGCTCGGTAGGACCGGTGTCCCCAGACTCTTCAATGCGCCGGCGTCACGTTCGGCGACGCGCGCGACGAATCACGTCCCGGCTCAACGTAACGGACGCTCCATCCGCGTCGCTCGGGCCCGACGATTCCGAGTCGTTTGATCGCGCCAGGTGTTCAGCGCGTTCGTGCTTGGTTCCTACCGCCCACGCCACGCAGTGAATGAGAGTGTTCCCGCCGAGTCGACGACACGGGCCATCCCTACTTTCATCCCTACATCTCGCGGCTACTCGCCGGATTCGACAGACCAGACCACAGAGTCGGGCCTGCTCAGCGGACGTGCGCGCGTTGGCCTTACGGAGCGACGTCAGCTACACGATCTTCGAAGGCACGAGTGAGATCCAGCGGCTCGTGGTCGCAAGAAGCATCTCTGGCCTGCACATTCCCTGATCTCGGTCCGGCGAGTGCGGTTCCGTCCAGACCGCGCATCCCGCGCGTTGTCGATTGGCGGCTGATTCCGCAGAGCGATCACGACAACAAATCGGTGGATCGAGATTAGAGTCCCGCGTCTTTGGCGAACGGAGGGTTCTGGCATGTGGGCACAGCTCATCACGACGCGTCTGAAGCCGGGCAGGGAAGATGACCTGCCGGGGTTGGTCGAGCAGTTGCGCGCGGCCGAACAACCCGGCTCAGGCTTAGTGCGCTCGACGGCTATGCGCGACCAGAAGGACCCGAGCCGGGTCTACATGTTGGTCGTCTTCGCGAGCGAAGCGGCGGCTCGCGCGCGCGAGAACGATCCGCGCCGCCAGGAGGTACTGCAGGCTGCGAGAGCGACGATGGCGGAGATCTTCGACGGCGCCCCGGAGTTCGTCGACCTCACCGTCGTCGACGAGGTGTCGCCGTAGCCGAGGCCGCGCATCACGACAGCTGATCGGTCCGACTTCGGCAGGTGCAACCCCTCGCACCTGCCCGGATACCGAGCGGGCTCCCGTGACAACCAGGCCTGAGGAGGTATTCGGATGCCGTCGCGTGATCTTGACAGTGCGATCGAGCAGAGCCACTTTGCCTTGAGCGAGATCGTGAAAGGGAACATCGAGCCTTTCTTGACCTTGTATTCGCATCGCGACGACGTGACGCTCGGCAATCCTTTCGGGCCGTTCGTTCGCGGCCGGCAAGCGGTCGCTGAAACTGGAGCAGGAGCCGCGTCGCGCTACCGAGACGGTGAGATCGTCGGCTTCGAGCCCGTCGCCAGGCACGTCGCAGAAAGACTCGCCTGCGTCGTGGAAGTAGAACGGTTCCGGGCCAAGGTTGGTGGCAGCGACGAGCTCGCCTCGATCGCACTTCGCGTCACGAGCATCTTCCGGCTGGAGGACGACACCTGGAACCTCGTGCATCGCCACGCGGACCCGATCACAACTGCTCAGGCGTCAGAATCGGTCATCCAGACGTAGACCGACGGGCGATCGGGGCACGTGCAAGAACCGCTCCCGCGCCAGGCTCGCGAACCTCACGGACCCCGCGATCCCCGTGTTACTCCGGTCGCAGTCTTCGGGGACGCGTGTTACCTGTTCGAGGCTGTGTGTCAAGACGCTTTTTTGGCGCGTGCAGGTGCGGGTTGGTCGTGTTCGGGTTGGTGTCGGTCAACGTGGTGGTCTTGCAGCGAAGCGAAGACGGTTGGCGTTGACGACGTTGACAGGGCGTGCAGAACGCATCGGATGTGTTGGCGGCGGCGTGGGGGCGCCCAGTGTTACCTCGGTGCTCGACGAACGTGGTGTCGTCGGCGACAACAATCGAATTTGGGTGTCCCCCTTGGTGGGAGCGCGATCGCGTCATTGTTCTGAGGCCGTCCAGCACGAGTGCTGGCGGGCAACGCGTCTCGGGAGCTGATCGCGGACGACCCTGATGTGCAAAGAGGCGACCTACGCCGTCGCGGTGCGCGGTCAGGGTCAGGTCGGGATGGTATAGACGATGTCCGATTCGAGGTTGCGCAAGATGTGATAGCAGCGTCGCGTAAAGAGACGTGCGATTGAGATCGCCGCGATCTTGCCGCCGTGACGGTCTTTGAGCCGCGCGTAGTACGCATGGTCGGGACTGCGTTGATGAGAGGAGTTCTTCGCGGCTTCGTACAGCGCCCACCGCAACGTCTCGGGTCCTTGGCGGGTCAGGCGTCCACCCGCACGACGTCGATCGGACGCGTCGACGGTCACGTCGAGGCCGGTATGACGTACCGCTTGTCTCGAGCGGGAGAACCGTTGGCAGTCGCCGAGCTCGCACCACACCGCCACCGCCAACAGCCCACCGATCCCATACTGCGCGTTGACCAACGCCCGACATGCCGGCTGGCGCTCCCCGAAGCGCGTCAACGTGCGTTTGAGTGGCAAGGCTTCGGTGTCGGTGAAGTCGATCATCTGATAGCCGACCCGGATCCGCTGCCGGGCCGCCGGAGAAAGCTGCACATGAGGGTCGGCGACTCTCGCTCGGACCGGCGCGGAACGGATCGCCCCTTCCGGCACCGCGACGCCATGTTGAAACAGCTCGGCATGGATCCGCTGGCACCAGGTGGTGCGCTGATCGATCAACGACTTGTACAGCCGTACCCGCTCGCGCCACTCCAACACGTCCGTTGGCGGGATCCACGACTCCGGCAGATCCCCCGACGCCAACAACTCCCGCAACAACCGGGCGTCGGTCCGGTCGGTCTTGGCGCGCTGCTTGAGACCACGCGCCGCTTTCGTGTCCGCCGTCTCGGCGACATGCGCCTCGAACCCCGCCGCGGTGATCTCCTCGACGACATACCGCCAGCCCGTGCAACCCTCCACCGCCAACGCCACCGAACCGCCCTGCGCGCGGGATGTGACGTCGTGACGTAACCAATGCCGGAACCGTTCCCGATCGGGCTGCCACACCCGACCGCGCCACGACTCGCCCGACTCCAGAACCAAGGCATCGAACGTGATCTGCTCCCGATGCAGATCCAACCCACATACCATCGACATGAAGGACCTCCTTGATCGTGCCCGGACGATTCACCAACCCACAGGTTGTCCGAGCACGAGCCGAGGAGGTCCTCACACATTGATTGTTCTGGAACACTCGCACGACGTCGAAATCTGCGGCCTGCTCTCGCGACCGTCACGAAGATGATGCGTTCGGCGACACTGCGGTTAGCGAAAGGCGGGATATCGCGGAAGGGCAGCGGCCTCTGGCCAGCGTCGGCGGAGTGCGGTAGCGATGCGGTCGACAAAGTCGGTGAGGGCCGGCAGCTGACAGTCGCGCCTGATCATCTCGAGACGCGAGTGCAGGTATTGGCGGCCGGTGCTTGGCGCCCGGTCCCGCGGACCGACTGGGGAATCGTTCATGACGTACTGCCGGAAGAACCCGAACGTCGCGAGTGTGTAACCCACTGCGGCGACACCGACAGCGTTGGTGAAGCGTTCGCGATCTGGCGGTGACAGCGACTCCATGAACGCTTGCTCCATCTGATCGGTCAGGCCCGTCGGGAGGCCGGCGACACACCAACAGGTACAAAACGGTGCGCGGCAGTAGGCGGCTTCCATCGCCGCATGTCGCCAACCGGCGCGCTCAAAGTCGAAGAGGCGCACGGAGCCATCGGCATACACACGATTGTTGTCGGGGCAGGTGTCGCTCGGGCAGAACGCGAGCCAGGGCCCTTGCTTGGCGAGGAGCGCCGAGATGCGATCCACATCTGCACGCACTTCACTCGGGGCGGCGATCCCCAGATCGGCGGCGAATCCGCACAGTTGATCGAGACCATCTTGGAGGTTCTCGGGTTCTGTGTCCTCTCCATCTCTGAGAGTTGGGGCAAGGGCCGCTCCGAGAGTCGACGCCCAGGCCATCAGTGCGGTTTCGGCAGCGACTGGATCGTCACCCAGGAGTAGGTCGGCCAAGGAAGGACCGCTTCCGAGGTCTTCCATCACGATCGTGTGTGCGCCGGCTGCGACAAGTGCCGCGCGGACTCGCTCCGGAAGAATCCTCAGAGCTTCGAGTTCGTTACGAAACGCCGCCTCTCGATGCGGGCGCTTCGCGACGACCGTGCTCTCGCCAACGGCAAGGCGGGCAACGAGAGCACGGTTACTAAACGACAGATCGTCGAGGACTCGAACCGGGCCCGGAAGAAGCTCCTCGACCTCCCGAACGAGTCCCTCCAATCGCATCCGTCCACCGTACGCTGCCGCCCGAACGGTTGTCCTCGAAGCGGCCGACCGGCCACGATCGCGAATGCCGCGGAGCCGGGGGTCGGGGACAGTCGGTGCCGAACGTTCTGGGACGTCGTTCTGGGACGGCTGTTGAGGGCGTCAGTGTGGGACGCCTCGCCGCCCGCTGGGCGTTGTCCGGCGGCTTCTGCAGAGCGTCGCCGGCTATTTGCTGCTGACGTTCAGCGCACTTGGCGCTGGCGTCGCTCCGATGCAACAGTGCGAACCCATCCGGCATCCTCGAGGTGGGATATCGGTGCGCGCGCCTGGGGCCCGTGGAGGGCTGCGGAGGAGGGAGTGTCGTGATGGATCCTGAGCACATCATGCAAGTGGGGATGGGGTTCTTCGCGTCGAAGACTCTGCTGAGTGGCGTCGAGCTCGGCGTGTTCACCGAGCTCGCTTCGCAAACCGACAGTGCCGACGGTCTCGGCGAGCGGCTTGGTCTGCACCCCCGGGGTCGTCGCGACTTCTTCGACGGCCTCGTCGCGCTCGGCTTCCTCGAGCGAGAGGGAGACGGCCCCGACGCGGTCTACGCCAACGCGGCGGACAGCGCGCAGTTCTTGGACCGGCACCAGCCGACCTATATCGGCGGCATCCTCGAGATGGCCAACGCGCGCCTCTTCCGCTTCTGGGCCGATCTCACCGAAGCTCTCCGGACCGGCGCCCCCCAGAACGAGATCAAGGTGTCCGGCCGGCCGATGTTCGACGAGCTCTATGCCGACCCGGCGCGGCTCGAGCAGTTCATGCACGCGATGGCAGGCATTTCCGCCGGGAACTTTCACGCCTGGGCCGAGAAGTTCGACTTCAGTCGATACTCGACGCTCTCCGATGTTGGCGGGGCGACCGGGTTGCTGTCGATCATCACCGCGCAGCGCCACCCGCACCTGCGCTGCTCGAGTTGCGACCTCCCCGTCGTGCGTCCGATCGCCGAACGCGCAATCGTGGCAGCTGGTGTCGCGGATCGTGTGAGCGCCGTGGACCTTGACTTCTTCGCGGATCCGATTCCCCCGGCTGATGTCGTGACGATGGGACTGATCCTGCACGACTGGAATCTCGAGAAGAAGATGCACCTCATTCGCGCGGCGTACGACGCGTTGCCCGAAGGAGGAGCGTTCGTCGTCGTGGAGAACCTCATCGACGACGCCCGGCGCGAGAAGGTGTTCGGACTCATGATGTCACTCAACATGCTGATCGAGTTCGGCGACGCATTCGACTACACGGGCGCTGACTTCGCGGGCTGGTGTCGCGAAGTCGGCTTCCGAGACATCGAGATCATGCCCCTCGCGGGACCGGCGAGCGCCGGAATCGCCTACAAGTAGCGCGACTCGGGCGAGTTCGGCGAACTCAACCGCGACGCGCCGATGGGCGCAGGCGTCGCCCGATATCGTGCTGGCCGCGGGACCGCGCCCAAACGGTTTTGCGAAATGGATCAACGAACAGGTCGACCGCCGCCGAGCCGGCGTACTGCGACACCCCGATCGCGAGATTTGGGGAAAGGTGTTCTTGTTCTGGGACAGGTTGCCAATCGAGCGGGCCCGGATAGGTGTGGGCGCGAGCTTCCACAACTCGTCTGACGAGAGCGCACTCCGGCGTTGGTGAACCTGCTGCCCGAAGCACGCGGTTCTGAGAGACACTCTCGCGCTACGTCAGCGACGCGTGATCGCCACACACCGACAGTGCCTGCCCTGAGATGCTGCGACCCGACGGGCTCGCGAGGAACAGCGCCATGTCCGCGATGTCCTGGGCCGAGACTGTCCGACGCAACGAGATCGGCGCAACCAATCTGGCCATCTCCTCTTCGAAGCTGGTACCCAGCTCCTGCGCGCGAGCCTCGACCACGCGATCGACGCGGGTGCCCTCTACCACTCCGGGCTGGATCGCGTTCACACGTGTGTTCGCTAATCCGAGTTCGATCGCCAAGCTCTTGGTGAAGCCGACCACGCCCCATTTGGCCGCGCTGTACGGCGTACGCAGTGGGTAGCCGAGGCGCCCGCCGATCGAAGAGAGGTTGATGGTGCTGCCACCGCCTGTTGCTTTGAGCATCCGTACTGCCCTGCGCACGCAGTAGAACATTCCGTTGAGGTCCACCGCGCAGAACCTCTGCGCAGCACTTCTGCACGTCAGAGCGCAACAGGTGCACGCACCAGTGCCGAGGGCCAGGGCGGCGCTCGGGTCGAAGCGCCGGCAGTCGGCAGGGACCTGGCCGCGATCCGGCGGTCTGGGAAAGGCCGACGTGTGGTGCGAGTGTCGTTAGGGGGTGGTCTTTGGCCTCGTCGCCTCCACGTAGAGCCGAACGG
>JALYLU010000014.1:0-8127 GCA_030774075.1 Actinomycetota bacterium
GGCGTGATCCTCGAGCAGCTGGTGGCGGCGTTGCCGGCGCTGCCCGCCAACGAGCGCCACGCTGTTGAACAACGCCTGATGTACGACCGACCGGCAAAGGGCGTCGCTGCCGAGATCGACGTCTCTCCCCAGTACCTGCCGAAGCTCATCCGCAAGGGGCTCGCGAGACTCCGGGCCGAGATTGGTTTCACCGACGACCCCTCGTTCGACCAGGAAGTGAGTCGCTCAACGGAGAGCGGCGACCCGGGAGGACCACGATGACCGCGCACGACGACCAGCCGACTCGCGTCGACGAAGCCTTCGCCGCGTACCTCGAATACCTCGACGGCACCGGCGCCGAGCCCGACGTCTCCACGCTCGACTCCGCCGAGCGCGCCGAATACGAACGCGACGTCGCGACCGCGCATGCACTCAGCGCGTCCACATACGAGCCGCCGCCGCTCGAGGAGGATCCGATTGCGATCCGATTCGGCTTCAACCGCGCCGGCTCCGATACCAACTTGTCGGGACCGCGGTTGCGCGAGGCCCGCAAGGACGCCGGCCTCAGCGTCGAGCAGCTGGCCACGGCGCTCACCGACGCAGGGCAGTCGCGGTCGACGGCGGAGGTCTTCCGGCTCGAACAAGCCGCGACCTCCGAGGTGACCGTGGCGTTCATCGGCGTACTCGCCGCCGTTCTCGACGTCGCGGTCGCGGATCTCGAGGCGTCAGATAGCCGACTCGTCTCCGACTTCCGGGCGTTCCTGGCCAGCGACGCCTTCGACGCCGAGATCGAGCGCTGGGCCCGCGAACACCACGCCGATGTGGCCGAGCTGCGATCCGCAGCCCGGCGTGAGCTCGCCGGCGCGAGCTTCCGCAACGCGCAGCACTCGCCGGAGCAATGGCTCGCGCTGCTGCGAGCGTTCCTCGAGGGGCGCAGCCGATGACCGTGCGCTCTTGTGCCGAGGCGGTCGTGAACGCGCTGACCGCCGAGCGGCGCGCGGCCGTCGCCGACGACCCGAAACATGCGCTGGAGTCGTCCTTCGGCCTGCACGTGAGTGCCGGACTTCCCACGTCGCAACGCGGTGATGGCGGGTGGTGCGACGGAGTCTCGTTCTTCGACTCCGGCGTGGTCGTCTACGCGCAACAGCATGGTCGCCGCGACAACTTCACCCTCGCACACGAGCTTGGCCACTTCCTCGTGCTTGATGACGCCGACGCCCTCAACTGGATCGCCGACCAACCCGATCCCGGCCGCACCCTCGAGCAGGTGTGCGAAGAGATCGCAGCGCAGCTCCTCATCCCGCGCAGCAAGGTCGACGAGATCGTCGGTGACGGCCCGCTGCGCGCGCGCCACGTCGCCGACTTGTACGAGGACACGAATGCGTCGCGCCACGCGTGCGCGATCGCGCTCAGCCGCAGGCTCTCCTGCGAAGGGTTCCTCGCGACGATTGGCCCCGAGACCATGACGATTGTCGGGTCGGCCCGAGCGGCAGACGCGCGCCCGTACGGGTGGCGCGGCGACCGCGTGCCCGACGGACACCCACTCCGCCACCTCACGCCAGGTGTCGAACGGTCCGCCGAGGCGTGGTGGCCATACCCCGATGGGGAGCGACGGGCCTACTTCCTCGACGCGCTGCACGATGGCGCCTACATCTACGCCGTCCTCGCCGAGCTCAACCTCTGGAACATCGCGGGGTTCTACATCCCCGACGCCGGCCGCAAACCCGGATACGCAGTGGAGTTCCGGTGCCTCTCATGCGGGTTCGAAGGCCAAGTGCGCACCTACCCGCACACCGACTGCGGCGAGCACTTCTGCCCACGCTGCCAGAAGTGCGGCTGCGACCGACGCGCCGCCCTACCGAGCCGCCAGTGCAAGAAATGCTTTGTGGTGTTGCGCTCTCACCTGCTCGATGAGAACGGGCTCTGCGAAGACTGCCGCTGACTGACGAGTGCATGTCGGCCCGGATAGGAGCACCCGTCGGCGCGAATGGAGCAGCGCTCGTTCAGCGCTGCGCGACGGGCAGCCGCTCGGCGATGCGCGACGCAACAGCCGGTACATCGACACTCGACGCACTGACGTTTGTGATCACTTTGATGAGCGACTTCGGCCAGATGATGAGCACGCCGTCGAGCTCGAACGGCTTGGCGAACAGCGACCATTCGGCTTCGGTAAAGCACAGCACTGGACGCGTCGGAATGCTCGCGCCGTCGAGCGCTCGCTGTACTGCTGCGACCTGCTTGGCCATACCGGCGATGAGCTTCGTGCAGTCGCGCCGCCCGACGTACAGGCGCACATCGGTGAGGAACAAGCCGCCGACGTCACGCCGACCGACCTCGCCGCGGTAGTTCTTGGCGTCGACGATCCACACGCCCGATGGTGCGACGACGATGTGGTCGATGTTGGCCTTCGTTCCCGGGATGCGACGGTCGTGGAGCACCACCGCGCCGCGCGCGATGAGCTCGTCGAGCGTCGCGCCGACGCGTTGTTCGCCGACGGACCCCTGCGCCCACGCTTTCGTGGCTTGCGGCTCGTCAGTCACCGCCAGGATGAAACGTCCCACCCGCGGATGCCGCGCGCGGACCGTTTCTTCGCGGCAACGCTTACGCCGTTCGTACTCGGCGCGCGCCGACGCGCCCGCCACGCCGACGTCGATCGCCGCCGACGCTTGCTGTTCGATCGCGGGCTCAACGCTGGCCGCCGTGTCAGGACCGCACGTTTGGCAGCGGACCTTCTTGGCTTCTCTGTTCCACCACCCGCGTTCACCGGCGGGCACGGCCGAGCCACATCGGGCGCACGTGCCGTCGTAACGCAGGCGGATCAAGCGAGCTCCCATTACGTCAAACATCGGCCGACGTGGTCGCCACCCTGACCCAACAGCTCGAGCCCTCGGCGCCGACGGCCGGTACCGTCGTGGCGTGAGGGACCGGCTGACTCTCCTCCGCATGGTGATCTCTGGCGCGCTCGCTCAACGACGCCCGTCGGATCGTCCTTACTGGAGCACCGCTGGCATTCCCGAAAGCGGAGGTTCGTAGTGGCATCGCATACTGGTGCGAGCAAGAGGGCTCCCGGCGCTGGCGCAACCAGCAGCGTCGAGGCCGCAGTGTTGCCCGGCCTCGCACGCAAGCAAGATGCGGCGGCGAGGGCGGAGGCTCGCCGGCGGGCAGCCGCCCTCGACGCCTCGCGCACGGGAGTTCCGCCTCTGGGACGGACGACGATTGCGGGCCTGGTGGCGCTCTACGGCGAAGACACTGTGGCTCACGCCGCGAACGTGCGCGTGAAAGAACTGCGCCGCTGGACCAGCGGCGAGACGATGGCGCCGGCAAAGCGCCGTGCCCGCTTGCCAGTGCTGCGCGCGGCGCAGAAGCAGCTCGGCCAGCGCGCACCCGCCTGGCTCACACGCGCCGGCGCGTTACCGACGCCGATCGAACTCCTGCGCGCCGGCGAAGTCGAAGACGCGTGGCGGAAGCTGCGCGCGGCGGTGCGCCGGGTCGCGCCCGGCTGCTCTCGATAGGACACTTCCCGTCCCATCGTGGGACAGCAAGTGTCCTATCGAGTCGCGTCTCCGCTGCGCCGAAGGGCCTGCCGGGCCTTCGCAGGGATACTGGGCGTTCCTTGCGAAAGTCGCGGCGTTTCTCAGGGAACGCGCTGGCCGGCCGCGACGATTACCGAACGTGATCGTCGCGTCGGCCCGCTACGACCACGAGCACGCCAGGTTCCGCGCCGTGCTCTTCGAGTCGGGCCGCGACCGCGCCGAGCGCGAGTTTGATCGGGGGTCGCGCCGCGGTCAGCGAACTCGATGCTGTAGTGACCGCGACCGCTGCATTTCAGGGTGACAACTGCGCGTAGCGAGCACGGGTCCAGGCGACCGAGCTGTTCGATGAGCCACAGGCGAGTCACCATTCGTCGGCGATGTTTCGAAGCGACGTCATGTGTGCGGCAAAGATGCTCGCCGTGTCGTCGCCCGTGAGGTTGCCGTACTCGGCTGCGATGTCCGCGAGTCGGTCCTGTGGCACGTACGCGGCGACGATTCCTTCGAGCGCAGCGACGGTCGCGTCTCCGACGATGACAAGCGCATCGGCTAGGCGTTTGGCGTCAGCCTTGTCGGTCGCGCCGAAGACGAGATCGTCGGCGTCGTCGTAGTTCACACGCTTGCGAAGGCGCCACAGCGCGTCGAAGAGCGTGGTGGGTACAAGGGACCCAGCGATCCGATCACGGTTCGTCCGGTTGAGGTTGCGGCGCGAACGTCCCGGCAGCACGCCGCGGCGGCGCTCCTCGGCGAACCGTCGCTCGAGCTCCTTGGCCCGCGTCGTCCGGAGCAGCATCTTCAACCGGTCGTCGCTCGTGTCGGGATCGGGATCCCAGTGCACGCGGACGTGGCCAGGTGTGGCGAATTCGCAGCCATGGAGCTGCTCGGTGCTGTCCTGCGGACAGCCGCTGCACGAGGCCGACCAGGGGTATGGCAGGGCGCCACTCGTCACGAGCGTTGAGGCCGCGTTGAGCGCGGCGCGATGGTCGTCGCGCAGGGTTTGGCCGCGGGCGATGCTCGATGCGACGAGGCCGTGGTACACCCCGTAGTAGGCCATGACCGGCAGCCACGCGTTCGCTTCGGCGTCGAAGAGATCCGGGTCCGCAACCTCGAGGTGGGCGCGACGCAGGCTTCCCCACGAGCGCCGCAGCGACTTAGCGAGCCTCTCCCACTCGGGGTCGGTCAGCGTGCGCGTGCGCGCCTTCGCGTTCGAGCCGTGCGCGAGAACGGACTGGTGCACACCCTCGGCGAGCGACCGGTACTCGGTGCCGAAGCGGCCGCCGATGACGCCGGCGAGGTCTTCGAAGTAGTGGGTGTAGGCGACGAAGGACCACGACATGTCCGTCGTGTCGAGCTGTCCGTCCGGCACTACGTCCCCCATTCGATGACCGACGCTAGGGCGAAGGACAGAGGCGATGTGCTTGATCGCTCTACGGTTGTGCCATGGGGCTAGTGGTAGCTGCGGTTGATGTCGGGGTCACTGGCGAACATCGGCTGGTGGAGGGCGACCGGCGAGGTCGGGATGGGTGGCCAAAACCTTGACGTGCTCGTCGAGCAGCTCGTTGCAGACTTGAACATCGGCAGATCGGTCGCGCTCGGCTTCGAGGCACCCTCCGCTAACTGCCGCGAGGGTTCCGACTTCGTCTGCCGAACTTCCGCAGTCGCGCGAACCGCGAAGTCTTCTCGGTGACCGGCTCGGAGGTCGTCGGAGCAACGTCGCCGACCGGGTGCCAGCCGTCTCGCTGCATCGCCAGCGCAGTCTGCTTCGTAGTCATTGAGGGGAACCAGTTCACCTGACTACGCGTTATCCAATAGTGCGACCGGCACGCGATACCGCTGTTGCCGATTGACGGCGCGAGGGAGACAGTTGAGCCGTCAAAGGTCATAGCCCACCGCTTTGGCCGCAACGGGTTGACGATCGCTTCTCCGCAACCGCACAGACAAAGATGGGACGTGCTTCGGAAAGGGATCGATATGTAGAGCGTGGCCGGCCGAAGTACATCCGGAAAGCGCTCGACGAACGTGAACTCGATGTGCGTCGCGCGCGGCATTGCTACTACTCGCTCCGCATCTGGTTGAAAGGAACGTTGATGCGCTGGTAGCTGTAGGGCGTTGGGTTGTGGTACAGGCCGACATGCTTCTTCCACCAGAGCACCGCCATCGTCGCGTTGAGTGCGTTCAGCTCGGCGACCTGGATGTTCTCGGCGTACGGGTCTTCATCGTCGACCGCGCCGAAGTCGACCTTGCCGTGAAGCATTTCACGGTTTTCTGGCGTGCTGGCGGCAATCTGGACCGCTGCTAAGAGCACGTCGCTCGCTTCGGGCATGACCACGCCGACGCTGCAGTCGACGAACGTCAGCCCCATTCGCTCGAGTGCTGCAACGAGCTCGCGTTTTACGTCGCCGCCCTCCATCGCCAGAAAGACGAACGACATGTCGCGCAGCTCATCGGCGTTGGCGCCGACGACGTCGTACGGGTGAGCGACGACGTTGCGCTTCATCCTCACGTAGATGTTCTGCAGGTAGTCGACCTTGAAGGAGCCAGTGCGTAGGTCCTCGAGGCTCGCCGCCCCGGGCGCTCGGAACGCGTTGTGGGTCGAGAACTGGTCACCGTCGCAGAGGTGGATCGAGTCGACCGGACACTTCGCGACCAGGTCGAGTACGTAGGAGCCTGTTCCCCCGACACCTACGATCGCAACCTTGTGGCCAGCGAGCCTCGCCGATATCGCACCGATTCCAGCTCGGCCCGAGGCCGTGTCGACGTACTCGAAGGGCCAGTCGTCGCTCTGAACGAGGCAAGGGCCCCGCGTGCGCGCACTGACGTTGACGTCGACGACCCTCGCCTGTGCCTCGATCAACCCGACGTAGGCCGTGACCTTGCGGTAATAATCCTCGTACGGCGGATCGGGCTTGGACGACAGCACGTGGTCGACGGCGAGACTCGTCTCTAGCTGCTCGGTATTCGAGCCCGTCACGAACGTCAGCGGCTGACCTGAACTGTCGCAGGGTGCAGGCCCGATGAAGCGAGCCGCGTGGTCCTGAACGGGATTGACGGTGACGTCGCCGTTCATCTCGAGCTTCGTGACGAACGTTCCGTAGTCAACGCTGCCATCCGCTGTGCGAAACGGAATGCGTTTGACCAGCAGGTGGCCGCCCGGCGTTATTTCCAGCTCGTAGCCATCTTTGGCAAGCGCCGCTAGGTCCGGGCTATGACCGAACGGATCGAATGACACTGAACTCCGTACCGTTCCGCTTCACCTCGACATGCTGACCGGCCACGAGAGATCCGTCGTGCGGACTTTCCTTCGCCTTCTCGTAGTCAACGGCGAAAATGAATGTGGAATCTGCGAGACCGCCGGGATAGGCGAACTCCACGACCTGTTCGTAGCTCACGCTCTCGTCGTGGACGTTGTGCGCCTTCGTATTCACGACGATCTCGAAGTCGTGCTTGTGCTCTGCTTCTGCTTCTTCTTCCGACATCGGCCTACTTTCGGGTCAGGGTGCGACCCTCTCGGTCGCCGGACTGGGAATCTACACGAACAAGCGTTCGGGATAACCGCAGATTTCCTCCACGGCGCGTCGACTGGCCGGGATGTCGTTGCCGGGCAGCAAACGCCAGCACGACCGGCACCTACGCGCTCCCACGAGGACACACGTCCGCACACTCGGTTGCGGCTGGACCCCTGTAAACGTGGTCTATTCCACATCAGGTCACACCAGACCTAGTAGGGGTAAACTTGCTCATAACCCGGGTCGGTCACATGCCGGCGTTACGACCGAATGAAGCGCTGACCCGGGAAGCCCGCCGCTCAGGACGCTCGAGGCCGGCTGTGAGGCTGTCAGGAACTTTGCGCTTGGCGTGAGCTGAGGGAGAGTCCTTGTCGCTCAGTCACGTAGGCCTGGCACCGGGACAACCACGTCTGGGGTGGGCTTGGATGCCGGAGATTCCGGCTGGAGCTCGGGGATGTTGGGGAGCTGGTCGCTCCAGGTCGGGTCATCTCGCGCCCAGTTGTTGAGATCGCCGGCGGCGGCGGGCGGACAGATATCGGTCGTTGGGATCGCGCGCGTGGCGAGCATCGAGTGGAGACGTTCCGCGGCGTGTCGTCCGGCTTTGTCGTTGTCGCAGGCGATCACGACGTGTCGTGCGCGCACATGGTGTGCGAGTTGGTCTGCGACGCGGTCGTCGGGGTACCCGGCGCCCAGGATCGCGACCGACGCGGTTCCAACCCCCGCCGCGGTGTAGGCGTCGATCAGTCCTTCGCATACGACGAGGCGGTCGGGTGCATAGCGCGACGCGGGTTGTACCCAGCCGAGTCTTGGGTTGGTGCCGAGCCGGTTCGCGGGGTTGTCGTAGCGGTCGCGTCCTGGGGGTGGTTCGAGGTACCGGAGTTGGAAGTACGTGATGGTTCCGTCGGGCGCGAGAGCAGGCAGTACCGCGCCGATGCCGTGGCGGGGCAGACCTCGGGGGCGCGGGAGGACGCGCGGGCCGGGATCGGCCCCGACTTGATTGGTACGCAGCACGTCTTCGGGGATCTGGCGTTCGTGCACGAGCCATTCGCGTACGGGTTTGCCGGCGGGTGTCCACAGGATCCGGCGGCATGCTTCGACGTAGCGGACAGCCT
>JALYLU010000014.1:8137-19405 GCA_030774075.1 Actinomycetota bacterium
GTGGGGGGTGGGGTGCTGGCGGTCGAGGCTGTACCAATCGGGGCGGCTGGTCGGGCGTGATGCCGGCGCGCCGGGCGAGGTGTTCGATCGCGTCTTTGATGGTGAGGCCGTGTGCGGCGACGAGCGCGTCGATCGCGGTGCCGCCGTGGCCGCCGGACCAACAGCGCCATCGTTGGATGCCGTTTCGGTCGCGGGTGACGGTGACCGACGGACGATGATCGGGGTGCGTGGGCTCGATGCAATGCCAGCGCGCGGCGCGGCCGTGACGGTTGGGTGGGCCGGCGAGTTCGTCAAGGAGTGCTTCGAGATCGATGCGGACCAAGATGTCGTCGCGGTCGAATCTCCACACGGGGCGACGTCCACGTCAGGCGGTCATGGCCGCGTCGGTGTCGGTGATGGCGAGTTCGGCCTCGCCGACGACGTGTTGGACGATCGCGGCGCGGTCTGCAACGCGCCAAAGCGCGCGTCCTTTGACGAGCCGCGGAAGCAGTCGCGCTTCGACGTCGCTCAGCCCGAGAAGGTCTTGGGCTTCGGGGATCTGGTCGGGCGCTTGTTGGAAGACGATCCGGGTTTGCATGTCGGCCAGCAGCGCGGTCGCGACCTTGGCGGCGGTGGTGCCGTCGTCGGCTTGGGCGCGCAGGTCCGAGAGCTTGTGGCACACCAAGATGTTGGCAATCCCGCGGGCGCGGCACAGCTTCACGCGGTCGCGCAGATGTTTGACCGCCCATTCGTTTTCGAGGATCGCCCACACCTCGTCATCGACGAGCAGCCCGCGGCGTTGCGTGTGAAGCGCGGTCATGGCCGACTGGAGCCACGAGGTTGCGGCCATCATCACCAACGGGAGCGCTTCGCGATCACCGAAGACCGCCGAGAGGTCCAATACCACGCCGGGCCCGTGTTCCCAGTCGATGTCGATGTTCGTGGGTCCGTCGAACATGCCGCGCAGTGTGCGGTCGATGAGTTTGCCGAGCGCGAATCCAGTGGGGCGCTCGGCGTCGCGCAACTCTCGGCGATTCAGGCTCGCCAGCTCGACATGGTCCGAAATCAGCGCGTCGGGAGGGTCATGAGCGACACGGGCGAGATCACAGATATCGAACGTCAAGCGCGTGCGCGCGAGGTACTCGATCGCGCGCGTGATGAGCGATTCTTCGGGGCCGTCGAGCGGTCGGCCCAGTACGGCCGCGAGCATCGCAACCAGCAGTCGTTGTCGTGCGAGGAGATCGTCCTCAGTGCCCCCGGGCGCGGCATCCAACACGTTCAGGCGCGCCGTGCCACCGGGGTGCAACTTGATGACGGTCAGGCCGAGAGCGTCAGCAAGCGGACCGTATTCGCCTTTCGGATCCGAAATTGACACGAACCGTCGACGGCCGTAGACCGCGAGCTCCCGGTACAAGAACGTCTTCACGGCGGTGCTCTTGCCGCGGCCGGGACGTCCGGCGATGAGAATGTTCGAGTCGGTCAGCACATGCGGGTACAGCTCGAACGGGTCGTAGTGCCAGGCCGCGCCGCCGCCCGTCACGTGCACGCCGAGATACGGACCAGCGCGACCCGGGCCCGGTCCGGTGTGAAACGGGTACAGCGTGCAGAGATTCGCCGTCGTGCCGCGATGACGCGCGAGACGCAGTCCGGCGCGAGCGCTCACCATTTCATCTCCCGGCGTGTCGCGATGCTGCGGCCCAACGGCATGGATGCGACCCACCCCTGCGCGTGGCGGCCTTCGAGCGGCCGGAGCTGAACTCCGGCATGGCCAGCGGCCGATTCGCAATCCGCGGCGAGATCGTCGAGTTCGTCCTCGGTGGCGGCGGTCAGTGTGACCAGACCGACGCACGCGAGTGCGCCATAACCGGCGACGAGCTCCTCCTCACGTTGTTCGACCTCGGCGCGCCGGCGGCGCTCTGCGGCGCGGATGCGCGTCCGGTTCTTCTCCTTGTTGGCCTCGGTGGCTTCGAGCGCGACGACGGCGCTGTCGACTTCGTGCGCGGCCGCAGATGGAGCGATCGGTTCGAACACCACCGTCACAGTCCGGTTGCCCTGCATGCCCAACAGGAGTGGGTCCATCCACGCGGCGGGCACTTCGAGACGGGGCCATCCCTCTACCCAGTAGCTGCGGTGCACGGAACCGTCGACGCGCACGTGACCCCACTCTTCGGCCACGGCCATCGGCGCGAAGTCTTCGGCGCTGACCCCAAGATCTGCAGCCAGTGACCGGCGTTGGGCGTTCAACGCGCCGATCGCGTTCGGGTCGGATCGTTTCCGCAACGCGGTCGTCACCTCAGCCGGGCTGAGCACGGGGTCGACACACAGTCCCGCGGCCTCGAGCCGCCCGCAGAACAGTCGCAGTTCCTCAAGCACCGTTTCGATTGCGCTCGCCAACACCTCCGTTTCTTGGCGGCGCCGGACCCGTACGCGGCTGACGTCGACGGAGACACAGACCAGCGTCTCGTGGGTGATCGAGATCGGCATGATCTGCTCGACGAGCTGGAGATAGGTCCGGCGCGCCTCGCCCGCCAGTTCGTTGTCAGCCATGGCTTTGATCTGGTCGACGTGTTCGTCCACGCCATCGGCTGCGGTCCACTCATGCCACGCGACGCGCACCACCTCGGGGTTCTCGCGACAGAATCCGGTGATCGCATCGCCCCACATCGCGACTCGTGCATCTTGTTCGTCGGCGCTCGCCAGCGAGAACTGTCCGTCGCCGTGAGCGCGAATGACCGCGGTGACAATGCCTGTGGCACGGTCGTGGATCACTGCCGCGCCTGCAAGCCGCCCGGGCGCGGCCCACCCGACATCGACGTCCAACAGTTCAAGGTCGCGCAGGACAGCCGGCAACGCTGCCGGGCTGCGCTCACCCGCGGCCAGCATGGGCACGGGTCGGAACCAGCGCAGATCCTTGCGCCGCTTGCGCCACCACCAACTGGCCTTGAGCGGGATCAGCTCGTGCAGTTCGTAGCCACCGACGCGTTTGAACGCAATGACCCCACCAGCGAGTAGTGGCAGCGGCGCAACTTGCGGCAGCCCACCAAGCAGCGTCACGACGGCGCACAGTCCGGCACCGACGAGAACGACGACTTTCGAAGGTGGCATCTCGCCGAAGATGCCCGCGCGCACTAGCGGCGGCATCCGATACCGACTCGGAGTTGCGTCCGATCGTGTCGACACGCGTCCCGACGTCTCACTCATGACGCCTGACCTGAACCGGGTGCAGTGGCATCGCGCGCGACCTGCTGAGCGGTGTGCGCAACGGCGCGTGCGGCGCCCACCCCGACAGCTGCGGCCGCGACGGGACCCGCAGCAGCGGCTGCGGGTGTGGGCGCGACGGTCGGCGATGAAGCTGGTGAGCTCCCTGTCGGCGTGATGGGTCGTTGACCGCCGCGCGTCGCTCCCGCCGAGAACGCGCCGTCGCCGGCAAGCCGAGAGGTGACGTGCTGGGTGTAGTAGCTGTATTGCATCGCCTGTTGGGCGCCGCGTCCGGGGGCGCTCGAAACTCCTTGCGCGATGACGGCCCCTTCGACGATCGGCAACAGTCGCATGACGACGAAGGGCATGAACGCGGCGATCCCGAAGGTGACGATGCCCGCGACGAGGGTCGAGAACTCCGCGAGACCGTTCGCCGCCACCGGATCGCCTGGTCGGCCGGTCGCGCCGATTCCGCCTAACGCGCCGATGCCGACCGACAACGCGATCGCGATGGCGAGTTTGCTTACGATCAGTCCCGCGAGCAGCTCCAGGCATCGCCGGCGTACCCCGGCGATGGCCGGCCACACGCTCGTCGCCCACGCCAACGGTGACAGCGCGACCACGACATATATCAGCGACTCGCGCACGATCAGCACGATCCACAACATCAACAGCGCGATCATGCCGACCCCCAGCACGAGCGGAGTAAGGAATGTCGCGGGCGACAACGTGATGGCGACGCGGCCGAGCCCATCGAGCGCGGTGACTGCGTTCTGGCGCGTGGCTTGCCACACGCCGTTGGAGAACTCGTCGGTGACCTGAATACCGATCTGCGCGACTGCGGCCGTCAACAGGATCCCCGCGATGGCCGCGGGTGTGTCGCGGAACATGCGCCGCACCAGCTCTATCGGCCGTCCCGTCATGACGCCCTGAATGAGTGCGCAGAACAGGAACATCGTCAGCAACAAGGCGGCGATCGCGATCGCCGTGACATACGGCGCATCCGACCGGCCGGAAAACCACTCGGCATCCAGTCGAGGTGATGACGCGCGATCCATCAGCGACCACACGAACGTGACCAGCTGCACGAACCCCTTGGCGAGCCAGTTCGTAATCCCGCCGATCACCGTGTCCCACGCCCAACCGGCAGCCGCACGAAACGGCGAGGTGAAGAAGTCGCCAATCCCCTGCAACAGGTTCACCCGCCTGCTCCCACCACTGGTTGCGCGGCTGCGACGCGTGCGAACCGCTCGAAGTCGGTCGCCCCCGCGAGGTCGGCAGTCGAAGGCGCGGGGCCTGCGATCGACTCCGCGCGGTCGACCAGCCAGCCGCTCCGGTCGCGGCGCAATTCGAGGGTGACCGTCCGCCACGCGGCCTGCGGATCACCGAGCGCTTTCGCGCCGAACACCGACAAGGTCCACACCGCGCAGCGCGCCGTGTCGGGTGTGATCGTCTCGGTCCGGACGGTGAGGGGCGCCTCCACCCATGTGAGCGCGGACGTTGGTACCGGCAGATTGTGTTCGTCGCGCAGCCGCCCTTCCAGGTCGTCGACGGTTGTTTCCAAAGGCCCAATCGCACGCGCGTATCCGTCCGCGGTCATCAGGTGCCGCAGGATCTCCCGACGACCGATCGGCCCATCCGCAATCAGCTCGCGCGTCGCAGCGACGTACCGGATGGCCGCGTCCTGCGGCCGATCGAACGCTCCGCCCCCGCTCGCCGGGTCGCTCGCGGTGGCGCCGATGATGTTCACCACAGCGTGCGCACTGTGAGACGATTGCGACGGCCACACCGCCGCAGCTACGACGACAACCCCCACCAGCGCCGCGATCATGGAGACGGCGTGTCGAACTCGCATCAGCCGGCCCGGCCCGCGGCAAACAAGGTGTTGACGGCTGTCACCGCAAGACCCGCAATGAGCGCGCCGACAGCGCCACCCAGCGCGTACTGCTTGCCGTCGGCGGCCCGGCCGTAGTTGCTGCCTTGCGTCCCGCCACGCCACAACGCGGCGCCGAACAACATCGTCCCCAAGCACGCCATCAACGCGGCCCACATCAACCAGTTGATGATCTTCACCGCCAACGCCGCGCCGGGCATGCCCGCCTTCGACGGACTCGCGTTCACTTGGGCGTACGCCGCCGCGGGATACACAACGCCAACCAGGATCAGCGTCGACGACAGGCGCACCGACCGTACGAACCGACGCCGCATCGACGACTGCTGCCATCCACGCACCACGCACCTCCCCGAGCCGTCGGCGCACCCGCTGTGCGCCTCCAGTCCGTAACCGATCCGCTCACCGCACCCGTGTGACAACCACATACGGGCGCGTCACAGGTCGCGAGATCGGCGATCCGTTTCGTAGTGATGGTCAGAGTCGTGTTCGGTGCGTGCGCGCTCCTTGTCGGCGGACTGCTCGCGATCCCGATCGTGATTGCGGGCGGCGAGGCCACCGACGCGACCAGCTGCCCGAACACGATCGCCATCACCGGTGATGTCACTACCGCGCTCGCGACAATCCGCACGCTCGAATCCGGCGGCCGCTACGACGCTCGATCGCCTGGCTCCAGTGCAAGTGGCGCCTACCAGTACATCGATACGACCTGGCGATCCTGGGCGAATCAAGTCGGTGTTGATACCGCGCAATACCCACGGGCCTACCTCGCGCCACCGACCGTGCAAGACGCGGTCGCGGCTGCGAACGTGACCGCGATCCTCAAGACCTACCACGGCGAGGTCGCCATGATCCCCGTCTACTGGTACTACCCCGCCGCCGCGCATGATCCCGCGCTCATGGATCAGGTCCCGCACCCCGAAGCCGGTAATCGACTCACCGTGCGCGATTACCAGACCCGATGGCTCGCCACCTACCAGCGCATCGCGACCGGCCATGCCCTAATCGTCGGGAAGCCCGACGTCAACGCATGCCTACCGTCACCCGCAACCACAGACGGATACGCGTTACCGATTGATCGCGCCCTCATCGACCGACAACCCGCCATGCTCAGCCGACCGCATCACGACTACCCCGCCGTCGATCTCCCCGTCCCCACCGGCACGACGGTCTATGCGATCCACGCCGGCACCATCGAGGCGATCACCAACGACAACAGCAACTGCTTCCTAAACCCGTGTACTGAAGCGTGCGGCAACGGCGTCGTCATCGATGGCACCGACCACGCTCGCTACACCTACTGCCACGCCAGCGTGCTGCATGTCCGTGCCGGCCAACACGTCACCGCGGGCACACTCGTCATGACATCAGGCAATACGGGCCGATCCACGGGCCCACATCTCCACGTTGGCATCACGGCCGCCGGTACGAAGCGCTGCCCGCAACAACTCCTCGAGACCATCTACCGCACCGGCCACGGCATTGACCCTGCCCGCCTGCCGACAAGCGGCTGCACCGACTAAATCGCCTCGCACTGCGAAAGCGGCCGCACGCCTTCGTTGACATCGCGGGCTGCCGCAATCGAGCATTGCGTCAACCCATCGTGAAGCGCGGCTCCAAGTTGTTGCCTGCGAAGGCGGTAACCGGACCATCCTGCGACACCTTGACGCCTACCCCGTACTTCCCGATTGCTCGAGCTGCGGCGGTTCGGCCGCCTCCCGTGCTGCCCGCTGAAACCTCGAGGATGGCACCAGCAGCGAGGATGGCTCCGGACTGGCTAAGCAACGTCGCACCGTCCATTGACAACATCTCAAGACGTTGCCGTCGGCTCAGTTGAAGGAAGCTCGCATGTTCCAACACCGCGCGTCGTCGATTCCCGGCGGTGCTCCACCGTTCGCCCATGGCAACAAGCGCATTGACGGCCGAGTTGACCTTCCCTGACCTGACGATCCCAAGGCAGGCCCCATGGTGCGCTGCCGATGCGTCGAGCAGTGAGATCAGCGCGGCCTGCTTGGTCTCGCGGGGCGACCCGCCGGGGTTTGCGTACCAGCCGGTGCCGATAAGTGCATCCAGCGGGAAGCCACGCCACTGCGAATTCCGATGCGCGAAGAGCACGCGCGAGTCCACGAACACATAGATCTCTCCCGTTCTCGTGGCAGCCAGAGCCACCCGCCCGGGTTCCTCGGTCCAGCGCGCGATCGGACCAAAGCGTTCTGGTGCCAGCTGCGCATCGTCGGCATCGAAGCCGAGGTCATCAAGCCGCATCACCGCGCCCGACCCGCTCACCATCAGCGCCGTGCTAAGGCCGGATCCAAGAACGGCTGCCCAGGGTTGCTCGAAGAAGTCGGCAAGACCCTGGCCTTCGCCGTTCGCGTTGAGGTCGACACAAACGTTGACGGCAACACGCGCGCCCTCATATGTCTTCGTTGCTTGTTCCACGACGAGGCGAATGACGGCTTCCAGTTCAGAAGCGCGAGTGGGAACTCGATGCGCGCACCGCGCCGCGACAGCGCGGGTAAGAACGTCTGCGGACGCCGTTTGCGCGAACCCCGTCGGCACGCCGGATAGCTCCTCCAAGGCCGTGGCGTAAGACAGCTGCAGCCGCATCTCCTCGGTCGAGAAGGCAAGCGATCCGCGGTGCAGACGGATGACGTGCGTTCCCCCTGGCACCTTGATCCGCGTGGTCTGCGGAGTCTCCCGCCTTGTGGTGCGCGTTTGCGCATCCTCCAGCAGGTCAATCGTCGCACCGAAGAGCCCCGGAAGGTCTCGACGCGCCAAGTCGAAGTACTTCTGTTCGTCAGCCAGTCCTGCCACGCTAGGAAACTACGTGCTCCGCGCCCCCGCCTGAAGTGGCCCAAGGAATAGCTGGTCCGGGAAGCTACGTGATCTCAGGGATGAGGTCTCCGTGGCGCTCGCGGAGGCGGCGGGCGGCGTCGTCTTGGCCGATCTCCAATTCGAGTTGTCCCCGGAAGAACTCGAGACGTCGTTCCGCGGCTTCGATCAGCTCGGACCACCGCGTGATGAAGATGTCGTAGTTTGGCCGGTTGTCGATGTGCCCCCAGGTGCGGTCAGCCTGCACCGCGTCGGCCAAGAGGTCAGCATCGAACGACGTACCGACAAGCCAGAAGGTCCAGTGTCCATTGGTCACGCCCTGGTGTCGATCCAGCGCACGCGCGTACGACCGGACTTGTTCAACGTGGGCCGTGTTGAGTGTGACCGACGGGCGCTTCAGTTCGACGACGAGCCGTTCCGGCTTGCCCGATGGACCGTTGAAAAGTCGCTGCAGAAGCAGATCGACGCGACCGGTCTTGCCGTCATTGCGGCGCACCTGTCCGCGCGCCGCGGCCAGCTCGGCTTCCAGCATTACCGAGTCGGGGACAACCTCGCGCAGGACGCTCGTGAGGCTGATCTCACTGCGCGACATTCGCCACTCTTCGCCGAAGAGCCATTCCTGGTCACGCACGAGCGGGTGGAGCTGATCGACCTCGCGCATCTGGTCGGCGGTATCTGCGCTATAGAGCAGACGCCGAAGCCCGACGACCAACTCAATCCGTGCGCGAACCTCGCCACCCGCGCGCACAATCGATGCCAGCGAAGTGTCCCTCAGCAAATCGCGGAGTAGGTCACGGATCTCCGGCGGCAACCCCAAGACACCATCGATGATCTCATCGACATCATGGGTCCGCTCTTGCACCGCGATCTGAATCAGCCGCGCAGTCATGCGTCGTTCCCGCTTGCTCGATCCGATGGCATTCCGTGCCGCTACCAGCATCACGTCGTACAACTGCTGCTCAGCCTGCTCAATCGGATCATCCGGCGGAGTTGTGGGGTAGGGATACGACTGCTCGTCGACGAGCTGCTTCACTATCGAACCGCGTAGGTCGTCCACCCGACGGCCGACGTACTCCGCCACGCGCGTCCGGGCCGCGTCGATGATGGACGCGAACGCCATCTCGGCGACCAACAGATCCTGACGCGTGGACTCGAAACCCTCCCAGAGGACGTACCCGGTGACCTTCACGGGCTGCTTGCTTTGGGAATCGAACTCGGCCAGTGCAGCGCCGCCTTCATTGCACAAGACGACCGCGGGCATCTCACCGCGGACGTGGCCGTTCCACTCGATGAGGCGAAGCATGGGAGCGGGGTGGCCGCGCAGGTCGTCGACAGCGATTTCGGTGAGCTGCACGTCCGGGTCCCGGTTCGCGATCAGCGGTTTCGGGTCGAGCAGCGCGCCGTCGACGCGGATCTCGATGTCCGAGTTGCCGAGCAGGTGCGGCGCAAAGCGAGCGGACAGCCGAATCGGTAACTCGTCGTCGAGCAAACTCGAAAGGGACTTGTCGGAGTCGACACGGATGTCGACAGTGGTGCCCGTGTTCAGCCTCTTCGTCGGTTGCGGTTCGGTATCGCTGAATTGATTGATGGCCGCCCGCGAGCCGTCGATACGGAAACCGACGCGGTTGCCGTCTGCGTCTTCCCACACCGTGTCCCACGTCGCCGTGTACCCGAGGGAGTACGCGAAGAACCGACCGCGGCCTTGCCGACCGTGAAGCACGCGCTTGCCGTTGAGCGTGCGGCTGACGAGTCCGACCTTCCACGAGTCACCCAACGACGTGAACCGCTCAACGGCGGTAGCGGGCTCGATGCCGTGGCCGTTGTCTTCGACCCGAACGCGCGTGACATGTTCAGCGCCGCCTTCGCCGAGCGACCCACGGTCGAAGAGAACCGAGACCTTGTCGGCCTCGGCATCGAGCGCATTCCAGATCAGCTCGACAACAGCGTCGATTGCTGGTCGCTCGGCGAAGCGCTCAAGGACCGTCTTGCCAGCCTTGACATCATGACGCCCCATTCGATCTGCCAGCTCCCACGTCAGCGCTCGGTTCGCTCCAAGCTAATCGGCACGTGTGACAGCGAGAACTCCGTCGCACGCGGGCGTGGGACCGACGCCAAGGTCAGTGACGGCGACGGTTCGACTCGAATCCACCGCCGGAAATGGTCCACACCGACTGCGACCGCCGTGCCTCTGGCTCGGGCGACCGCTTCTTGGGTTTCTTCCTCCTCTTTGGCTTTTTGGGTTCCGCCAACTCCGCCGGTTTCGCTCCAGGTTCCTCGGCGGCGCGCCGTGCACGTTGCACGCTCTCAACCCCGGCGAGCCGCTTGGCGCGTTGAGCCGCGCGACGCTTCCGCGCAACTTCGACAGACCGTTCCGGGCGCTGAGGGATGGTCCGCCTACGCGGCGACGTCGGTTCGTTGTGCCCCGCCGGCTCCTCGACCGTGGGCTCCTCGACGAAGCCCTCGTCGAGGAGCTTCTCGAACTCGGCAAGCGTCACCCGCCTCGCTTCTCTTCTCACCACGCGACACCCCCGCTCCCGCGCCACGATCCACCTGTGGCCCGTCATCGTATTGGAGGCACTCCGTCCGGGACCCGGGGGATCGGCGAGCACGGAACTATGCGAGCGGGCCCCGGCGCCGGCATTCTGTTCGGGTGCAATCCGACTTGGTCGTCGGTCGCTGCGGGCTCGCCGCAGTCGGGCACTGCACTTCGTGCCGCGCGCCAGTGTGCGGACGTCACTCTCGATTCGACGTCGAACGAGGATTGTTGTGTTAGCCGTGCGACCCATTACCCGAAGCTCGACAACCTCGGATGCCTTTGCTCCCGGCACACTGGCGCATATGACTTTGCTGCGCCCCGTTTCTCTCTAGGCGCGCACCTAGCGCGATACGTCTCCGCGCTCGTTGCTCGTACGGCGGGGAAGTCATGCCGGTCGTCCGACCCGCCCCGAAATCGTGCGGTACAGCTCGGTGATTTCGGGGTCGGGGTCGATGTTCGGGTCGAGTTCTTCGAGGTCTTCGACGAGTTCGCGGTATGCGGTGAGCGCGGCGGCGGTGTTGCCGAGACGGGCGTGGGCTTCCATCACGACGCGTGTCAGCTGCTGGTTGTCGGCCGGGGACGCGACAAGCGAGCCGCGCCGTGCTGCCCACAGCGCACCAGATGCGTCGCCCGCGTCGAGGTAGAGCCCAGCGAGCCACCGCGCGGCTTGCTTGATCGTCTCGGCGAGTTCGGTCGCGAGTCCTTCGCTGAAGGCCCACGCGTATCCGGTCGCGGCCCGGAACGGGGGGCCGCTGACGAGTTCGAGCGCGCCGTGCAGGACGGTGATCGCGTCGCTGGATGGCGCGGCGCGTGCGTATTCGAACCGCCGGGC
>JALYLU010000015.1:0-9046 GCA_030774075.1 Actinomycetota bacterium
GGGTTGAGGAAGCCGGCGGCGGCGAGCGGCAGGGCGGCGAGGTTGTAGCCGAAGGCCCAGCCGAGGTTCTGCTTGATCGTGCGCAGCGTCCGGCGCGAGAGCCGGATGGCGTCGGCGGCGGCGCGCAGGTCGCCGGAGACGAGCGTGAGGTCGGAGGCCTCGATCGCGACGTCGGTGCCGGTGCCGATCGCCAGGCCGAGATCGGCCTGCGCGAGCGCGGGTGCGTCGTTGACGCCGTCGCCGACCATGGCGACGATTCGGCCCGCGAGCTGTTGCTCAGCGATCTTGCCGGCTTTGTCTCCGGGAAGTACTTCTGCGATGACGGTATCGATGCCGAGCTCGTTGGCGATGCGTTCCGCGGTGGCACGGTTGTCGCCCGTCAGCATCACGACCTCGACGTTGGCGTCGTGGAGGGCGGTGACTGCGGCTGCCGCGGTCGGTCGCGGGGCGTCCGCGATTCCGAAGAAGCCCGCGAGGCGCCCGTCGATGGCGGCAACGACGGCTGTGTGGCCCTCGGCGGCGAGCTTGTCGCCGCGCTCGCCGAAACCGTCCATCGTCACGTGTTCGCGTTTCATGAGCTTGGCGTTGCCGACTGCGACCCGTCGTCCGTCGACGGTCGCGACCGCGCCGTGTCCGGGGATGGCCTCGAATGCGCTCGCAACCTTCACTTGGAGACGGCGATCGTTGGCGCGGCGGACGATCGCCTCGCCGAGAGGGTGCTCCGATTCTCGCTCCACCGCGGCGACGAGCGCGAGGAGCTCATCTTCGGGAAGGCCGTCGGTGAGAATGTCGGTGACTTCCGGTTCGCCTTTGGTGAGCGTGCCGGTCTTGTCCATGACAACGACCTGCACGTGCGCGGCGGTCTCGAGCGCGAGCGCGTGTTTGAACAGGACCCCTCGCTGTGCTCCGAGTCCACTGCCGACCATGATCGCGGTCGGGGTTGCGAGCCCGAGGGCGTCCGGACATGTGATGACAACCACGGTGATGGCAAAGAGCAGCGCGTCACTGAATGATCTGCCGACCGCGATCCAGCCGATGAAGGTGACAGTGCCACCGAGCAGCGCGACCAGCACGAGCCAGAAAGCGGCTCGGTCGGCGAGCTTCTGGCCCGGGGCTTTGGAGTTCTGCGCTTCTTGGACCAGCTTCACGATCTGGGCAAGTGCGGTGTCGGCGCCGACTTTGCGGGCGCGTACCCGCAGGGTGCCGTTGCGGTTGATAGTTGCCCCGATCACGGAGGAGCCGGGCTGCTTGTGGACCGGAAGACTCTCGCCGGTGACCATGGACTCGTCGACTTCGCTGTCGCCGTCCTCGACCTCGCCGTCGACGGGGATCTTGGCGCCGGGCCGTACGAGCACGAGGTATCCGACCTTGACCTCGGCGGTCGGGACTTCGACGGCTTCGCCGTCACGGAGTACGAGCGCCATCGGCGGGGCAAGGTCGAGCAGCGAGCGGATGGCATCGTTGGCCCCACCGCGAGCGCGCATCTCGAACCAATGCCCCAACAAGACGAACGCGGTGAGCACTGTGGACGCCTCGTAGAACACGTCGCCGCCACCACTCAATGTGACGCCCAGCGAGTAGAGCCAGCCTGCGCCGACCCCGACCGCCACCAGCACCATCATGTCGAGCGTCCGAGCTCGGAGTGCGGCAACCGCGCCTCGGAAGAAGATCGACGCCGAATAGAAAATGACCGGAAGACTGAGGAGGAGCGACCAGACGTCGTCGCGCAGCCCGAACGGGGCTCCCACCTCGAAGTGCAAGACGTCGCGGCCGATCGGTGACCACAGCACGATTGGGATCGAGACCAAAGCCGCGACCAGGAATCGGTTACGCATATCGGTCGCCATGGACTGCATGTCCATCGCGTCATGATCTCTGGGAGCACTCGGCTCAGACGGCTCGACCTGGGCTTCGAGAGATCCAATCGGCTGATCGGAGAGCGCGAGGGGATCGCAGATGTGTTGCGGGACCGACTGGCCGTCGCAGTGGTAACCGCAGTCGCGGATCCAATCCCGCAAGCTCACGATGGATGTGCGAGTCGGATCGAGCGTCACCGTCGCGGTCTGGGCGACCGGATTGGCGTCGACGGCGAGCACACCGGGACGCCGGCCGAGGATCGCCTCGACCCGTGCCTTCTCGCTCCCCCACTGGACGCCGCGTACCTCGAGCACAGCCCGGGTCGCTACGGCGCCGTCGTGTTCACCGTCCGCGCCGCTCACGAAGGTGCCGTCGTTTGGGCATATCGATCGGGCTCGGCTTCGAAGCGTTCGCGGCACCGATCGGCGCAGAAGTAGTAGGTGTGGCCGTCGTGTGCCGTTCGGGCGGGTGCGTTCGCGGTCTGGACCTGCATGCCGCAGACCGGGTCGATCGCGTAGCCGTGTCCGCCGCCGAGTCGGTCGCGGTTGCGATACAGCCAGTAGAGCACCGCGCACGCGGCGAGACCGGCGATGTTGAGGAACGTCGTGTAGTTCCACTCGAAATGCGTCGTGACGATGTCCTTCGGCCGCGAGCTCGGGATCCCTCCGGTCACGGAGAACAGTCCCTCGACAATGAGGCCGGCGGTGGCCATGACGACGTAGAACCACACGAACAGCCGCAGCGTGAGTCTGGTCCCGTAGTACTTGCGGTAGATGAGCACGAGCGGCAGCGCGATCAGGTCGGCGAAGATGAAGCTGATGACACCGCCGAAGCTGATGCCGCCGTGCCACAGCGCGGCGGCCATCGGCACATTGCCGATCGAGCACACGAAGCTGACAACGGCGATGAACGGGCCGACGATGACGTTTTCGACACTGGTCCAGAAGCCGTGGCCCTTCAGAAACACGTCGTTCCAGATGTGCACCGGTACCAGCACGGTGAGAAAGCCCGCGACGAGGTAGCCGATGACGAGCTCCTTGCGCAGCATGTTGATGTCGGCGAAGGTGTAGCTCGCCGAGTCGGCCCATGCGGCTTTCGAACGCAGTTTCTTGCTCCAGGGTGTGCGTTCGAGCTCGGCTTGCCGTTCCTCGCTGACGCCGACCATCGCCTGGTGGTCGTGCCCGCCGACGATGCCGGCCTGCAGTCGCTTACGGGCCTGTACGACGCGCGCGCCGCGCAGGACGAAACCGCCCGTGAGCGCGAGCAAGACGATCATGATCGGTCCGCCGATGAACTCCGCGGCGGCAAACTGCCAACCCATGAGCACGACCAACACCACGCCGAGCTCGACCACGAGGTTGGTGGAAGCGAACATGAACACCATCGCCGAGACGAAGTCCGCGCCCTTTTGGAACAGCGACTTGGCCATCGCCGTCGCTGCGTACGAGCAGCTCGACGACACCATCCCGAACACCGACGCCCGCACTACCGCCTTCGGGCGGTGATCGCCGAGGACACGTTGCATCTCGTCTTTCGACACGAAGGCCTGCACCGCGCCCGACAGGGTGAAGCCGAGGATCAATGCCCACAGCGTCTCCCAGAACATGAAGAAGGCTTCGCGCAGGCTGTCGCCTATCTCGCCGATCGAGATCACGGCGATCAGGTGCAATGTCACGGCGTCGACCCCGTCGTCGTCATGACCGGACCAAACGCGCTACCGCGGCGGATGCTTCGGCGATCTTGTCTTGTGCGCCCGGGCCGCCGTGCGCGATGGCGTCGGCGACGCAGGTACTCAAGTGGCCGTCGAGCAGCTCGAGGGCGACGGCTTGCAGCGCCTTCGTCGCGGCGGAGATCTGGGTGAGCACGTCGATGCAGTATGCGTCTTCATCGACCATCCGCTGCAGGCCCCGTATCTGCCCCTCGATCCGCCGCAACCGGCTCTGCACTGCGTCCTTCTTGGCCGTATAGCCCGGCATGCGCTCTCCTCCCGAATATCCTACCCCCCCAGGGTATCATGCGGATCGTCGTCGATCCACACCGCGCGAGTCGCGCCGGCTCGAACCCGACGACGCGAGCGCTTCTTACCCGGGCCTGACCGCGAACTGGAAGCCAGTTCGGAACACGGGTTGGAGACGGACGAAGTCGCCGGTATGGGTCGCGGAGATCGTCATGCCGTTGCCGGCGTAGATGCCGACGTGATGATGGTCGGGGTAGTAGATGACGAGATCGCCGGGCTCGAGTGCGTTGTCGGGCACGCGGGGGAACATGTTGCCCTGGGCGATCGATCCGTGGGGCATCGACACGCCACTTTGCGCCCAGGCCATCATCGTGAGGCCTGAGCAGTCGTAGGCGTCAGGTCCGACCCCGGCGTAGCGGTAGGGCTTTCCCAGCTGAGCCTTCGCGTAGGCGACGGCAGCTGCCGCGCCGGGCGAGGGCGCGGGGACGTCGGGGACCGCGAGATTGGCGGGATCAACTCCCGGCGTGCCGCTCGGCGCGTGCGTCACGGCCGCGGCGGTTGATGGGGTGTCCGCGGCGCGCGCCACCGTGCGCGCCGGTGTGCGTGTTGCGACGAGACGCAGACGCGCCGCCTCGGCGTCGCTGCGCGCCTTCTCGGCCGCGGCTCGGCGTTGTTCGGCTTGCCGGATCAGTGTCGCGATCTCGCCTTTCACCTGCGAAAGGAGCTGAGCCTGCGCCGTGTTGGCGGCCTCGACGTCGTGTCGGCTCACCTCGATCGCGTCGAGCTGAGTTTGGGCGCTCTTACGCGCCGATTCGAGCTCGCGCTGGGTGCTCCGGAGGTCTTGGCGGGACGCAGCGAGCCGACCGAGCAGCTGCGTGTCGCGATCCGCGGCGGCAGCGGCGTACTTCGCGCGCCTCCCGGCCCCGGTCACGCTCGAGACGTTTATCGCGTCGAACGGCGTTTGGACACCTGCGCTCATATACATCGCCGCGGCGCGCCCGCCGACGTCCGACGCGATGCGGTCGGTTTCGGCTTGGGCGGCGATGGTGCGGGCCTGCACGACGACGATGTTGGTCGTCGCGGCGTCGAGGCGGAGTTTCGCTTCGTTGTAGCGTTCGGCCAGCATCGAGATCTTCTCGCCGTTCGCGTCGATCTCCCGTTGGAGCTTCTGAGCCTGCGCCTTCTTGTCGTTGATCGTCGAAGCCGACGCGCTCGTAGGGACCAAGGCACCGGCGAGAAGGGCGAGGCACATCCCGCCGATCGCGAGGCGTGCGAAACGGTGCTTCATGGGGACTTCCTGACTTGTGGTCGGTGGGTCCTTGCGGAGCGCTGTTCGCGCGGATGCCGACCATCCGGTCGGCATCCGTAGATACTACGACGCTATGTCATAGTTCAGTCGAATCTCTCGCCGGCGTACCGCGCAGCGTGGCCGATCCGTCGCAAGTACGAGACCGACCTGCGCCTGCCACACTGGATGAATGGTCGATTCCGTGGCCGCGGCGTCCGTGACGCGAGACGAGCTGGCCGCGGCGGTGCGCGTCGATCCGGCGCATGTCGAACGCTGGCACGCATTGGGGTTGACGGTCGGAGGACCTGACCGTTTTCCCTTTGTCGATCTCGAGCGGGCTCGCTTGATCCGCTACGCCGAGCATCGAGGCATCGATGCCGCGGACATCGCCGTCGCGTGTCAGAGCGAGGACCTCGTTGCGCAGTTCTTGGAGCTCCTCACGAACGGTGAGCCGCGGCTCGGGTTGCCCATCGGCGATGCCGCCGCAGCGGTTGATCTCGCACCCGATGTCTTCCAGCGCATCTGGGTCGCGTCGGGCATGAGCGACCAGGACGATGCGTACGACGAAGACATCACAGCATTGCGTTGGATCCGCACCGTGCTCGCGGCCGGACTTCCCGAGGACGCCCTCCTACAACTGATGCGCGTGTTCGCCGATGCACTGAGCCGGGTCGCTGACGCCGAAAGTCGGCTCTTTCACTACTACGTGCACGAGCCGCTTCGCGCCGCGGGGCTCCAGGGCGAGGCACTGACCGATGCGACTGCGGCCGTCAGCGAACCGCTCGTCGGGCTCGCCGAGCCCGCCATCCTCTACTTCCATCGCAAGGCGTTCGAGCGTGCCCTGCGCGACGACTTCGTGCTCCATCTCAAGGAGGCGACCCAGCCGCCCGGTCTGGAACTCGGCGAGATGGAGGTCACGATCATGTTCGTCGATCTCTCAGGTTTCACTCCGCTGACCGAGTCGATGGGCGACGCCACCGCGGCCCGGCTCATCGAACGGTTCTCGGATCTGGTACGTCTCACCGCCAGGCGCCACCAAGGCAAGATCGTGAAGCAAATCGGTGACGAATTCATGCTGGTGTTCGACGACCCCGCCCGAGCAGTCTCCTGCGGAATCGAGATCGGCGACGCCATCAGATCCGAACCACGGTTTCCCGGAGTGACGATCGGCGCTCATCACGGCGCGGTCCTGTACCGGGAGGGCGACTACATCGGTACGAACGTCAACATTGCGGCACGCGTCACGGCCCTCGCACGACGTCATCAGATGCTCGTCACCGAACCGATCGCAAACGCAGCACCCGAACTCGCCGGTCACGAACTCGTCCCTATAGGGACTCACACGCTCAAAGGCATCTCCGAACACGTGGAGCTGTTCGAGATCCGCGGGACGGCCCATCGCGTCGACCGCGCGATCGACCCCGTGTGTCACATGCAGCTCGACCCGGAGGACCGCGTCGTCACCCTCGACCACCATGGCACCGACGTGCACTTTTGCTCGACCGCCTGCGCTGACAAATTCATCGCATCGCCGGAGCGTTACGAACCAACGCTGTGATCGTCACCGCGACACGCGGGATCGTTGCCGGCGGCTGCACCGCCGTCTGAACAGTCCGCGTGTGTCCCAGCCCGGCCGCGCTTCGCTCAGGATGGCGGGGTGCCGTGCCAGACATAGGCGAGCATGATGCCCATCACCCCGCTATGGGGCATCGAGTTGTCGTAGCGAGCAGTGAGCGTGTAGCTCTCGTTCGCATTCACCGAGTCGTGCAACACGCACGATGAGATGGACGACGGGAAGTCCATGGGCTCCGGGGTGTCGTACTTGGCGACCGCCGTGCACCCAACCGTGCCGGTCGAGCTGCGTTTGATGCTGACGTCGATGCCGCCGGCGTGGAGATGGCCGCCGATGTCCACGGCCACACCCGTCCACGGAGCAGTGATGGAGCGCGTCCTGGTGTAGATGCTTCCCGGGCCACCGGTACCGGGCACGTTGAATTGTGCGTTGGTGCCGCAGCCGGTCACGTCCATGAAGAACGGGGTCACAGGCCGCGACGCCGCCGGGTCGCTCGCCGCCACGTAGCCGACGGTGTATTGGATGTACACCGTTCTGGGGCTGTCAGACATATTCATGATGTGCCACAGCGCGTCCCAACGATCCGTCGAGTTCGTCCGGTACGCGTAGGAACTCCACAAGTCGATGGGCGTGCGCTCGGCACCCGACCCCGCGAAGCGCTCCTCTTCTCCTGGACAGATCGGAGACGTGTGGGCGGCGTTCATCAACAGGACATGATGCAAGTGCGCGTCCATACGCGGAATCGGGTTGCCATTCGCGTCGACCAGATCGAAGCGCATAGTCTTGATGCCCACGTTCCCCGGCGGCCGCGGCACGTTGCCCTGGACGGCCTCATTCTCCCAGCCCGGCTGATCCATCGCGGCGAGGTTGAACGGCCCGAGCCGATAGACGCCCGTCGTGAGCGTCACCTCCCCGGTGTAGAGCCCCCTCAGCGACGCACACCCGCTGCCGAGCAACGCGACAACGCCAATCAGAACGACGAACCGGTACCGAACACACCTGTGGACCATCGTTCCCTCCCCCGGATGTACCCCCGTCCGCAACCTATTCCTCCTCATCACCGCCGTCCAGCGCGTGGCACCCGAGCGCGTGCAGGGACTACCGGTCCTCGGCGTCGACCCCATCCCCGACTACCGACCCTTGCTCGGGCAAGCCGGCTTCGCCATCGATTGGTACCAGGAGTCTGACGGCTGGACCGACCGCGTCCCGGCAACCTTCCAGGCAGTCACGGACGCGATGCCGACACTTCGTGAGGAGACGGGCGAGCTCGCGGCAACCGCGCTCGGAATGGAAGCCTCACTCACACTTCAATTCCAGCCCTACCGCCGCCGGGTCGTCGTAGGCGGTCGCCGCCCGGACGCGTGACCAGTCACGTGACCTCACCGCCGGGTTTCGCTCCGACCTCCCGGGTCAAGCCTCGGTGAGTTCCCCAATGGCGTTCGCAGCCCAGCGCGAGCATCATCGCGCCATGGGCTTCTATCGGGAACAGGTTCTCCCTCGATTCCAGGACAAGGTGATGGCGCGCAAGCTCAACCGGGAGGTGCGCGCCCGCGTCTGCGAAGGGCTTCATGGCTCTGTGGTCGAGGTCGGCTTCGGGACCGCGCTGAATACGCCCTACTACCCAGCCGAGGTGACGAAGGTTGTCGCCATCGAACCGTCGCGTGTGTGTATGCGCATCGCTGAACCGCGCATCGCGAAATCCTCGGTTCCGGTCGAGTACGGCGGGCTGACCGGCGAACGGCTCGACCTGCCCTCAGGAGAGTTCGATGCCGTGCTCTCGACGTGGACGCTGTGCACGATTCCTCGCCTGGACGCAGCGCTCACCGAGATACGGCGCGTCCTGAAGCCTGGCGGCTCATTCCACTTCGTCGAGCACGGCCATGCCCCGGATGAGAAGATCGCCCACTGGCAAGAGCGTCTGGAACCGTTGAACAAACGCCTCGCAGGTGGCTGCCATCTCACACGCCACATCTCCGAGGACATCGAGCGCGCCGGTTTCGACATCGAGAAAATCGATACCTACTACTTCAAGGGCGAACCGAAGCCAGTGGGCTACACCTACGAAGGCAGAGCAGTCAGATCGACCGCGTGATCGAATTCGTCGGGAGGGACGGCAACCGCCTCGCGGCCGATGTCGCCGGTGAACCCGCCGATCCACCGGCCGTTCTGCTGCACGGCGGGGGCCAGACACGCCATTCCTGGGGAACCACGCTCGGCGCACTCGCCGACAAGGGTTGGCGTGCGTACGCCGTCGACCTGCGCGGCCACGGCGAAAGCGAATGGGCCGCCGACGGCGACTACACGCTCGATGCATTCGCGGGTGACGTCCTCGCCATCTCACGCTCCCTCGACGCGCCGCCTGCACTGGTGG
>JALYLU010000015.1:9056-19027 GCA_030774075.1 Actinomycetota bacterium
GCTCGGCGGTATCTCATCCCTCGCCGCGATTGGCGAGCACCCGGACGAACATGTCGCGCGTGCGCTGGTGCTCGTCGACGTCGCGCCCCGGATGGAAGAGCAAGGCCGGATGCGCATCGGCGCGTTCATGGCCGAACACATGGACGACGGCTTCGCGTCACTCGATGAGGTCGCGGATGCGATCCAGCGCTATAACCCGCATCGGCCGCGCCCGTCGGATCTGGGCGGTCTGGCCAAGAATCTGCGTCACGGTTCCGACGGCCGCTGGTACTGGCACTGGGACCCCGCGTTCATCGGCGGTCGGCTCGGAGGCGCCGACGAGACCCGCTCATCTCTTGTGGATCCCGCACGACTGAAGCAAGCCGCCCTGGGTCTCACGCTTCCGACGCTGCTCGTGCGCGGCCGCGTCAGTGACCTGCTGAGCGAAGAGGGCGCCCAGGAGCTCCTCGAGCTCGTTCCGCACGCGCAGATCGTCAACGTCGCGGGAGCGGGGCACATGGTTGCCGGCGACCGCAATGATCTCTTCAACGACGCGGTCGTGACCTTTCTCGACTCGGTGGACAGTTGACGTCGAGTCGTCAACGGGCGAAGTCGATCCACGACAAGGAGGTGTCCTCCCGCCGCGGCCACATCGAGCGGCGTTTCGAAGTCGTCGTGCGTGTGATCGCGTCTGGATCGGCGCCACCCGCGAGCAGGATGTCCAACCCTCGAAGCTGCCCAGCTCCAACCGCAATGCGGTCATGTCCCCCGTGCGGAACGCCTCATCCAGGCGGCGGTAGCGCTCGACGTCCGTGCGTGAGCCCGGGACATCCATGTTCAACACGGTACCGAGCACAAGCAACAACCTCGTGACATCCGCATCGAAGGCGACGAGCGCCCGAGCGCGTCCTACGGACCAGAGATCGACGCAGATCTTCCTCGAGGCGAGGGTCCCGGTCTCGCCGCGTAGCCTGAGGTGGTGGCCGATCTCGCGCTCCTCGACCGCTTCTGGTCGGCTGCGAACTACCTGACCGTCGGCCAGATCTACCTGCGTCGCAATCCGCTACTGCGCGTTCCGCTCGAGGTCGACGATGTCAAGCCGCGTCTCCTCGGCCACTGGGGTACGTCGCCGGGCCTCAACCTCGTCTACGTGCATCTCAACCGGCTCATCCGCGAGAACGGCACCAATGTGCTGTTCGTCGCCGGTCCCGGTCACGGCGGTCCCGCGGTGCTGGCGAACGTCTACCTCGAAGGCACCTACAGCGAGGTGTACCCGACGATCACCGCAGACACCCGCGGTATGGAGTTGTTCTTCCGTCAATTCTCGACGCCGGGCGGAGTGCCGAGCCACGTGAGCGTGCCCACGCCGGGTTCCATTCACGAGGGTGGCGAACTGGGGTACGCCCTAGTGCACGCGGTCGGCGCCGCGTTCGACAATCCCGATCTCCTGGTTGCGTGCATCGTCGGTGACGGCGAGGCCGAGACCGGCCCCCTGGCCGCGTCATGGAACAGCGTGCACTTCCTCAACCCGGCACGCGACGGCGCAGTGCTGCCGATCTTGCACCTCAACGGCTACAAGATCGGCGGCCCCACGGTGTTCGGCCGCACCGACGATGCTGACCTGACGAAATTCTTCGAGGGATCCGGCTATGCGCCACGTTTCGTCGAGAGCTCCGACCCGATGACGGTGCACGAGGCCTTCGCCGCGACGCTCGACGACTGTCATGCGTCGATCCTCGAGATTCAGCGTGATGCCCGCGATGCGCGTGCCGTCACGCGACCACGCTGGCCCATGATCGTGCTCCGTACTCCGAAAGGCTGGACCGGACCGCGCACGGTCGACGGACAACAGGTTGAGGGAACCTTCCGTGCGCACCAGGTCCCTGTCGCGCGTGTGCGTGAAGATCCCGCGCACCTCGCCATCCTCGAGGAGTGGATGCGCAGCTACCGGCCCGAAACGCTCTTCGACGAGCACGGCACGTTGATTCCCGAGCTGCAGGAGCTGGTTCCCGCCCGAGACCTTCGGATGGGCGCCAGCCCCCACGCCAACGGCGGCACGGTGCTGCAATCCCTCGATCTGCCGCCGTGCCACGACTACGCGCTCGACGTCTCCCGTCCGGCCGTGCAGTACGCCGAGTCGACGCGCCGTCTCGGTGAACTCCTTCGAGACGTCTTCGTACGTAACGCCGACGCGCGGAACTTCCGCATCATGTCTCCCGACGAGATTCGTTCGAACCGCCTCGACGCCGTGTTCGACGTCGAGAACCGGTGCCTCATGGACCCGATCCTCCCCACCGACGATCACGAGTCACCGTTCGGTCGGGTCATGGAGGTACTCAGCGAGCACCTCTGCGAAGGATGGCTGGAGGGCTACCTCCTCACGGGTCGCCACGGGTTGTTCGCGACCTACGAGGCGTTCGCGATGGTCGCGGCATCGATGACGGTGCAACACGCGAAATGGCTCGAAGCGGCGACGGCCCTGTCGTGGCGCGCCCCGATCGCGTCATTGAATGTGCTCTTGACATCGACGTGCTGGCGGAACGACCACAACGGGTTCAGTCATCAAGGCCCTGGTCTGATCGACACCATCTTGTCGAAACGAGGCACGGTTGCACGCGTGTACCTGCCTCCCGACGCGAACTGCTTGTTGTCCGTCGCCGATCACTGCTTGAAAAGCAGGAACTACGTCAACCTCATAGTCATCGACAAGCAGCCCCAACTGCAGTACCTCGACATGACGGCTGCACACGACCATTGCTCGCGCGGCGCCTCTATCTGGGACTGGGCAGGGAACGTCGACGACGGCGGCGACCCTGACATCGTGCTGGCGTGTGCGGGCGATACCCCCACGATGGAGACCGTCGCGGCGGCATGCATCCTGCGCCGGTTCGTGCCCGACTTGCGAGTACGCGTGATCAATGTGGTCGACCTGATGACACTGTTTCCCCGCGACGTTCATCCGCACGGGTTCCCCGCCGTGGACTTCGTCGAGCTGTTCACGGCCGACACCGACGTCGTCTTCGCGTTCCACGGCTACCCGCGGGCACTCCACGAGCTGCTGCACGGACGTCCGTCACCCGACCGTTTCCACGTGCACGGCTATCGCGAGCAGGGCACGACGACGACACCGTTCGACATGGTCGTGCTCAACGAGACCAGCCGTTATCACCTCGCCACCGAAGCGGTACACCGGTCCCGGCGGCTACCCCGCGGCGCGCCGCAACTCATCGAGCACTGCGCCCAGATGCTCGACCGTCACCACGCGTACATCGTCGAGCATCTCGAGGACATGCCCGAGGTCCGTGACTGGACGTGGTCCGAACCATGACCGAATGCGTCGTACTGGCGTTGAATGCCGGCTCGTCCAGCCTCAAGGCGGCGCTCTTCGCCGGCGGCGCAGAACTGGCCCGAGAGACGGTCGAGCTCAACGGTCGCGACGCCGACGGCGCGCTCGACGAGCTCTTCGGGCGCTTCCAAAGAGAATCCCTTCCAGCACCGAACGCGGTCGGGCACCGAGTGGTTCACGGTGGCCCCGGTCACACTCGACCCGTGGTCGTCGACGACAACGTGGTCGCCGCGCTGCGCGAGCTGGCGCCACTCGCGCCCCTGCACCAAGCGCCCGGACTCGCCGTCCTCGAATCGGCACGAGCCCGCTATCGCGACGTTCCCCACGTCGCATGCTTCGACACCTCGTTTCACCGGGCGCTACCGGAGGTTGCCCAACGCTTCGCGATCGACGAACGGTGGTGGGATGCCGGCGTGCTCCGCTACGGGTTTCACGGGCTGTCGTACGAGTACCTACTCGACGCCGTGCCCACGGCGCGCCGCGGCCGCGTCGTGCTCGCCCACCTCGGGAGTGGCGCGAGCATGGCGGCCCTGCTCGACGGTGCACCACGAGACACGACAATGGGCCTGACGCCTACCGGCGGCCTCGTCATGGCCACCCGCAGCGGTGACCTCGACCCGGGCGTTCTCCTCTATCTGGCGCGAACCCAGGCGACGGGTCGGGCCACGATCACCGACGTCGACGCGCTCGAGCACGCCGTCGACATGACGGGCGGATTGCTCGGCTTGTCCGGCACGAGCGCGGACATGCGCCTGCTCTTGACGGCCAGGCCGCGCGACCCGCGAGCGGCGATGGCCGTCGCCGTCTTTTGTCATTCGGCCCGCAAGCACATCGGGGCGCTCGCCGCGGTTGTCGGCGGGCTCGACCTACTCGTGTTCACCGGGGGCGTCGGCGCAAACAGCCCCGAGATCCGTGCCGAGATCTGTGCCGGACTCGAGCACCTCGGTGTGACGCTCGACCCGGCAGAGAATCAATCAGGCGCCGAATGCATCTCCGCGTCCGACGCGAAGTGCAAGGTGCTCGTCGTGCCCACCGACGAAGAGCTGGTGATCGTCCGGCACGTCGAGACGGTGCTTTCCCGTCCATAGGGGCGACGCCAAGTCGGTCGAAGGGCGCGGACGTCGCCGCGGCAGGCCCGCCGGCAGCCGCGCACGAGGCGCCCTCGCATGCCCCGAACGTAGACTCGTCGGGTGCTTGCCGCGGACACGAAGCTCGTCTCTGTCGACGATCACGTGATCGAACCGCCCGGGGTCTTCGTCGACCACATCGCGCCGCGCTACCGGGAGCAGGCACCGCGCGTCGTCGAGCCGGAGCCCGGGGTGCAGGGGTGGGAGTGGGAGGGTCGCTTCTATCCGCTTCTGTTCCAGGGGAACGTGCAGACGCGCCGGTTCCGCGCCGGCGAAGAGGGCACGGGCGACGACCTGTTCGCCCGCCACTACGACGACATGATCCCAGCCGCGTATGACGTCCACGAGCGCGTCCGGGCAATGGATGAAGACGGGGTTTGGGCCGAACTGCTGTTCCCGACGTTCCCTCGCTTCGGCGGCAACCGCTTCCTCGAAGCCGTCGACAAGGACCTCGCGCTGGCCTGTCTGCAGGCATGGAACAACTGGATGATCGACGAATGGTGCGCCACGTACCCGGACCGGTTCATTCCCCAGACGATGATCCCGTTATGGGACACCCAACTCGCAACGCGCGAGATCGAACGGTGCGCGGCGAAGGGCTCGAAGGGAATCATCTTCGTCGAGAACCCGTATCCGATCGGGCTGCCGTCGTTTCCCACCGGGCATTGGGACCCGGTGTTCGCGGCTGCAGCCGACACGGGATTGCCGTTGTCGATGCACATCGGCACCTCGTCGGGACTGCTCTCGCCGTCACCCGACACAACGCCATCGGTCGGCATCGCACTGTGTGGCATCAACTCGATGAGCGCGCTCGGCGATCTCATCTTCTCCGGAAGGCTCGAGGCGTATCCCAACTGCAAGATCGCACTGTCCGAAGGGGGCGCCGGTTGGGTGCCGTACGCGCTCGAGCGCCTCGATTACACGTGGCAGCGAAGCCGTTATGAGGGCGTCAACTGCAGCCGGTTGCCTTCCGAGGTCTTCGCGCAACACTTCTGGGTCTGCATGGTCGCCGATCGCTACGCGGTGATCAACCGGCACCTCATCGGGCTCGACAAGCTGATGTGGGAGTGCGACTTCCCGCACAACGACTCCAACTGGCCCGATAGCCGCAAGGTCCTCGCTGATGCGGTACACGACATCCCGGACGAAGACGCGCGCCAGATCGGCGAACTCAACGCCCGTCGCCTCTACAACTTCTGGTAGCCGTAGTGGTGTCGACGCTTGGATGAGGGTTGACGAGAGACACCATTGACGAACCGTCCTGCCTCCATGTTTCGCTCGCTGCTCACCGCAGCCGTCCTGCTCGCGATGTTGTTCGCCACCAGTTGCTCGAGTGGCAAGGGCAGCGGTGCCGGTTCGACAAGCCAATCGACCGACACGACCGCGCGCGCCGACGCGACGTCGACGACAATCGGTCGACCGCGCCCGGCCGGCCCGGTCGCCGACCTTTCCCACGAGATCACCGGCCGGACCGCGCCGTTCATCGGCGCGGCGACGCCAGTCAACCTGGCGCGCGTCGGCTACGTCGAGCACGAGTACGTCGCCGCAGGCATCGCAAGCTCCTACAGGGCGATCACGCCGATTTCGCGCGACGGCCGATGGCACTTTGCGCCCGCCACGAAAGCGGCGTACCGCACGCGTGCGCTCGTCCGCCGGCCCGCGAACGCGGCCGACTTCAGTGGCACTGTCGTCGTCGAATGGTTGAACGTCAGCGCCGGGCTCGATGCCGATCCCGAATGGGCCAGCCTCCACGAGGAGCTGTTGCGCCGCGGGGATATCTGGGTCGGTGTCTCGGCACAGATGATCGGCGTCGTCGGCGGCCCGGTGCTGGTGTCAGTGCCAGTCGAGGCCGCGAAGAACATCGCCGGCAAAGGCCTAAAGGCGATCGACGCGGCACGGTACGGGTCGCTCGAGCACCCCGGCGACGGCTACGCGTTCGACATCTTCACGCAGGTCGCGCGGGCGATCCGCGCCGGCGGCGCGGCGACGGGCGGCGCGACACCGCAGCGGATTCTCGCCGCGGGCGAGTCTCAGTCGGCCTTCGCGCTGGTCAGCTATTACAACGGCGTACAACCCCTGACGCGTGCGTTCGACGGCTTCTTCGTGCACAGCCGCGGCGCCGTCGGGCTCACGCTCGTGACCGGGCGCAGGTCGGCAGACATCGCAGGCGCGATCGCGGGCACTCCGACCATCTTCCGCACCGATCAGACCGCTCCAGTCCTCGACGTACAGACCGAGAGCGACGTGGCCGGCGTGCTGAATTCGATCGCCGCCCGTCAGCCCGACACCGACACGTTCCGGCTGTGGGAGGTCGCCGGCACCGCTCACGCCGATGCCCACCTGATCGGTCCAATCGCCAGCCAGCTCGATTGTGCCGTGCCGATCAACAACGGCCCGATGCACGTGGTGGCGAAGGCCGCGCTGCACGCCCTCGACACCTGGGTGCAGGGCGGTACACCGCCGCCGCGGGCGCCGCGCCTCGAGACGACAGCAGGTGCGACACCGCAGATTCACCGCAACACCGACGGCATCGCGCTCGGCGGCATTCGCACACCGCCGGTCGACGTGCCGACCGGCGTGCTCTCGGGCGCGCCGGGGCCGAACCCGAGCGTCATCTGTCTCTTGCTCGGGTCGACGAAGCCATTGCCCGCGGCGCGCCTCGCACAGCTGTATTCGTCGCGCGCGGCATATCAGCAGCGGTACGACGCGGATGCCGACAAGGCGATCCAGGCTGGTTACGTGCTCGCAGACGAACGCGACGCGTTGCTCGCATTCGCGCAGCCGTCGCGGGTCCAGCCTTAGACGACCGTCAGCGCGTTTATGAAGTCGGCGACTCGCTCGCTGACACTCACCAAGGTTGGCTGGAGCGCATTGGCGACACCGAGCAGCAGTCATGCGCCTTATCCGCCCAAGCTCGGACCGAGGGGGCTTGCGATGGTGAACGCTTTGGCCGGAGCAACAGATGTGACGGTCGCGCCCCACGGGGGACAGAAGGGCAACCTCACGCCTGCGGGACTTGACACGCTCACATCACCGTCGGCAAGGGTGGCCTTGACGCGGCCGAGGCGAACGCACCCGAGATATCCGTCGGAACCCTTGCTCGGATTGAAACGGTATGGCAGCCAGCCCAAACCGAAATAGACGCTGTGGCCCGGTTCGATCCTGACCGCATGTACACCGGGATCGTTGATTTGGTACATGTCACCGTGTACGAAACGCATCGGCATCTGCGCGCCGTTGGAGTCGTAGAGCGACATCGTCGGGTATCCCTCTACTGCACACGGTGTGCCGGATCGGTTGGTGAGGCCCAAGAACGCGGCTGCCTGCGCCATCAGTGAACCGAGATCACGAGCAACTGCGAGTTGCAACTGCGCAGTGCGGCATGGCGCCGACCGAGCACCGGTCTGGGCTGTCGACGGGTGGCTTCGTTGGTCGTCGACGCTCGTCCAATGCAACACCGGGCCGTCGGCGGGTAGTCGACGTAGGAGACGACGAGACCGATCCGCCGGAGACATCATGTATACGCCGGGTGCATCCTTCGCCGCGGTGTCACAGCCGGGTCCGAGGGTAATGATCGCTTGGCCTTTTGCGGTCCACCCGAGCGTTCCGGACTCGGCGGCTGCGACCCAGGCGGTTCCGACCTCACCGGTGACGGCGTAGACCGAGTGGTCAGCAATCGAGATGAGGAACGCGTGTTGCGATTCGCATGCGCCCGACCATTGGGCGAGCAGCCAGCGACCGTCGGGCGACGGCGCGGCCCATTCCCAATGCCCGCCGTTCATGGTCCCTGCGGGCACCGGCGGCGCTTCGATCACGACGTCCCACTTGTCGCCGCGACGGACCGCGACGCTGCTGCCCAGTAGTTGGTCAAGCGATCGCGGCCCACATACTGCGACCTCTAGGGCAGGCCGCCCGCTCAGCGGCGCACAACCGTCGCCATCGCTTCGCATGATGGGCGCGTGCTCGATGCGCACGTCGCTATCGGTCACCACGAGGTTCACGCTCCAGGGCGAGTTCGTCACGTCGTTGCCGAGGGTCTGGCGCGGGAGCCGGGCGAGCACCGATCCAGTGTCGGTCGCGAGCGTGACCGAGTACGAGTTCGACCGCGATGCTCGGTCGTAGGCGTGATCGTCGAGCAGCACCAAGCCGTTGGTCGGCAGGGCGCGATCGCCGAGGGTGTCTGTGCCGGTGGCAGGCGGGACGACGGCGACGGCGGGGCGCCGATCGTGATCGTTCGTTCCCCACGCAACGGCAATGGCGCCGATCACCAATGCAACGGCGACACTCACGCCACCCAACGCGAAGCGGCGGCGAGACCGACGGCGCTGCAACATCGCGCGTGCATCGCGCCACACTGTCTCGGCGCCGCGCGGCGTGCCGTCGCTGGTCATCGCGTCAAGCCGCCGGTGCAGCTCATCCATGGTTGGCTTCCCGGGCTAATTCGACGCGCAGATGCGCCAAGGCGCGGGTCAGCCGCGCGCGGGAGGCCTGCTCAGTACACCCGAGGACTTCGGCGATCTCACGATGCGGTCGCATCTCCACCACGGCCAGATACACCGCAGCCCGATCCTTCCCATCGAGATGGCGCAGGTCCTGCACGTCCGACGGATACTCGGCCTCGATGTCATTTCGTTCTTCCGTTCGGGCCAGCGCCCGCCGGCGCCGACCGAGCCGACGACGCTCATTCGACGCCACACGCACGATCACCGTGCGCAGATAGGCAACAGGATCATCCAGATCGATCAGGCGCGATTTAGCCAGGGTCCGCACCAGCGCCTCCTGCACCAGGTCATCCGGATCCATATCCGGGGAACGCACCACCGACGCAAAGCGACGCAGCCGGCCGTAGACGGACGCGAACACCTCAGAGTCATCATCCGCTCCGTCCAAACGTCACCCCGCATCAAATGATCGTCCCTGACGAGGACACCGCAAGGACCCGAAGCGTGACACACAACCGCGAGCTCGAGCGCCCCGCGATAGATACTCCCAGCAGACCCGTCCTGCGAACGTCGAGTGCGTCCACATCCGGGACACGCACCGCTCGTGGCAGGATCCTCGGGAATGATGCCGACAACCGAGGCCCGAGTCACGGAATGCATCAACTCGTGGCTTGCAGCCAACGCGAACGTCCCCGGCATGATTGTTCTCGTTCGCGACGGCGACCGCGAGGTGTGTGCATCCCTGGGATTTGCGGACCGCGACCGCAGCGAGCGGATCAGTTCCGCGCACGTCTTTCGCATTGCATCGAATACCAAGTCGTTCGTCGCCGTAGCGACGATGAGGTTCATCGAAGCAGGCGTGCTGGTACTCGACGATCCAGTTGCGAGCGTCTTGCCATCGGACGTTCATTCACTGCTCGCCCCCCGCTATGACCTCAGTGCGATCACTCTGCGCATGTTGCTCCAGCACACGAGCGGAATCGCAAGCCACGACGCTGATAACCACGACGGAACATCGCCCTTCCTCGACGCGGTCAAGGCAAACCCGACGCACCGCTGGAATGCCATCGAACAGAT
>JALYLU010000016.1:0-11363 GCA_030774075.1 Actinomycetota bacterium
CCCGTGAGGTAGTCGCAGCTGCCGGCGCACGTGAAGCCAACCTCGCGCCGGTCGAGGCCGGCGCGCTGCAATGCTTCGGTGACGATCGGGACGAGCAACTGCACCTCGCTCTCGCGGGCGCGCCGAGATGAAGGCGTCTGGGCGTAGCCGACGACGGCGATGTCTGTGGCAGGCATCAGAAGATGTGCTCCTCATACCTGGCGCGGTCCATGTCGGGCTCACCGCTCGGCTCGAACGCGTCGATGACCGACGACACGCTCCCCCATCCGCGGTTCGACACGCCCTCGGCACTGCGGTCGCTCTTCGCCTTCCACACCGCGCGCACGCGCATCCCGGATCGGAGCTGATCGTGCGGAACTCCGACGATTTCCTGCCCCCCCAGGTTGCTGTCGGAGCCGTCGAGCAGCACCGACGCGTAGACGAACGGCTCGGTCTCCGTCTGGCCGTAGTACGCGACCGGCGTGATGATGGTGAAGCCCGTGAGGGTGCCGTGATCACTGACCTCGATCTCGTCGGCCTCGGTAGTGGCCACCACGCAAATCGGGCAGTAGCCCTTGCCGGGCACGTACACCCGGCTGCACGACGGGCACTTGTGACCGACGATGCGACCATCGATCAACGCGTCGACGTAGCGCTCCAGGACCGGCGTGAGCTCCTCGGAGTATGTCAACGACACGAGGTGCTCCATCACCAGGTTCTCTTTGGGCACCAGACTCTCTTTGGGCACCAGGTTCTCTTTGGGAGTGCTCGTGCTCATGCTCATGATGTGGGCTCCCAGCACGCGAGGTCGTCGATCATGTTGTGAGGCTCGGCCCGCCAACGTGGCCTCACGCGCATACCCGTCGACATCCGGTCGATGCTCGCCGCGTCGACCGCGTGCACCATCGCCGAGTCGGCGCCGTCGGGGGTGACGAGCGCGAACGCAAACGGGCGGTCGAGGGGGTGCTTCGAGGTCGGGTCGTCGACCCACGTCCACGAGCCGACGGTGCCCTGCGGACCGACTTCGACGAGCTCTTCGAGTGCGTCGCCCGTCTGCGGGTCGTACTCCAACGGCGGTATGAGCACCTTGCCGTCGCGCGTCCGGATGCCGAGGATGCGGTGCTCCCGTAAACCGGCGAGGAACGCGCCGACCACCGGTCCGAGCGTGCGCGAATAGGGGAACTCGAGGGTGCTCTCGACCAGGCGCGGTTGACTCATGTCCCCGAACCTAACCACCCGACGCGCGCGCCGCATCTTCGGCGAGCGACCGCTTGTCCACCTTGCCCACCGACGTCATCGGGAGCGCGTCGACGACGACGAGACGATCGGGCGCCTTGTAGTCGGCCAGCGCGTTCCGGCAAAAGGTCCGGAGCTCCGCCAACGCGGGCGACGCTCTGCCCGCAGGTGTGCCGGCCGGTACGACGAAGGCGACGCCGATCTCTCCGAGCACGGGATCCGGTACGCCCAACACCGCGACCTGCGCGACTTCCGGGTGCTGCGACAGCACGCGCTCAACCTCGCTCGGGTACACGTTGTAACCACCGCGGATGTACATCTCGCTGCGGCGGCCGACGAGAGTCAGATAGCCACGCGCGTCGAGGAATCCGAGATCACCCGTCGTCAGCCAACCGTCGGCGCCGAGGACCTCGGCCGACCGCGCCGGGTCCTGCCAATAGCCGCGCATCACCGCCTCCGACCGGCAGCGCACACGCCCGACGACGCCGGTCGGGCAGACCTGCCCGTCGTCGTCGACGACCTCGAGCTCGACGTTCGCGCGCGGACGGCCGACCGTCTGCGAGATCACCTCCGGGGAGTCGCCCGGCACCGTGCCGGTCGTGATCGCGGCCTCGGTGCTCGTGTAGCCGATCACCACGGGACAGGCGAGCCGCTGCTCCATCTCGCGCACGAGCTCGGGCGGCACCGTCGCCGCGCCCGTTCCCGCGATGCGAAGGCTCGAAAGGTCGCTGCTCGCGAAGTCGGGATGATCGAGCACGAGCCGCCATTGCGTCGGCACACCCTGACCGACGGTGACGCGTTCGCGCACCATCAGCCGGAGCGTGTCGACGGCGGTCCAAGGCGTCGGCGTGATCACCGTGGTGATCACGTTGTCGATCTCCTCCCACGGTCGCGACATGAACGCGACGTGCGCGAATGGGAGCGGCGCGAGCCGCACGTCGTACCGCGCTCCCATCGCGCCCGCGCCGACCGCGACGGCTCGGAGGTTGCGATGGTCGAACACCGCACCCTTCGGCATTCCCGTCGTACCACTCGTCCAGACGATCGCAACCCGATCGTCGGGCTCGACGCGCGGGAGATCGGGCGGCGCATCGTTCGCGAACGCGGCGCGCACCGCATCGAGATCAGCCTCTCGTATCACGACGCGTGGACGCGCACGGTCGAGGATGCTCGCGATCTCCGACCGGCCCAACCGCGAGTTGATACCGGTCGTGATCGCGCGCAGGCGCATCGCCGCCTGGTAACAGACCGCGTAGTCGATCGAAGACGGCACGAGCAGCGCGACCACCTCACCCGGCTGAACACCAACTTCGGCGAAGAGCGCGGCCACTCCGTCGGCGGCGCGGTCCCACTCCCCAAACGTGAGCCGCCGGTCGAGTTCGACGAACGCGGCGCGATCGGGATGCTCGGCCGCGGCCTTCCGCAGCAGCTCCACAGTCGTTCGGGGCGGGCTCATCGGTGCCAACGTACCGGCGCCCCTCGCGAGTACCGTTTCCGGCCGATGCCCTCCTCGAAGGAAGTGCGCGCGCGCCAAAACCGCCAGAAGGAGCGCATCGCCGCGCAACTCGCGGAGCGCCGTCGCGTACAGCAGCGCCGCCGGCGGTTCGGCGCGGTCGCAGCCGTCATCGGGTTGGTGGTCATCGTGGCGCTCGGCTTCGTGGCTGTAAGTAACGGCGACGGTCCGAAGGTCGCGGTCTCTCCGACGACGGTCGCGCCCGGTACCACCACCACGACCACGCCGACGACCACGACGGTCGCGCCCTCGGCGAAAGGAAAACCGTGCGTCGGGCTGAAAGATTCGCTGCCGAAGGGCGCGCCCGCGATGCTGCTGGTGCCCGGCCCGGCGCCGACCAAATTGTCCACGCAAGATCTCAAGGTCGGCTCGGGCGCCGTCGTGCCGAAGAACGCGAAGGTGACCGTCAACTACGTCGGCGTGGCGTGCTCGACCGGCAAGATCTTCGACTCGTCGTACTCGCGCAACCAGACGTTCGACGCCGATCTCGCGAGCGGCGTCATCCAGGGATGGATCCGGGGAATCCCGGGCATGAGGATCGGCGGCGTTCGGCTGCTTGCGATTCCTTCCGACCTCGCGTACGGCGCGGCCGGGGCTTCGCCCTCGATCGCGCCCGACGAAGCCCTCTACTTCCTCGTCGCCGCGCTCAAGCTCGCCTGAGCACCGCCGACACGCCGAAGGCGGGCGTCAGTCGTCGGGTTCGGAGAGGTCGATCAGCCCGGACGCGGCGGCGAGCGCGACGGCCCGTCGAGCCGCCTTGTCGTAGGCCGCGGCGAAGTAGTGCTCGGCAATCGTCTCCCGACCGGGAAGCGGCGGCGGCCCGAGCGACCGGATCATCGCCGCGGGGTCGTCGGGAGAACGCACGAGCGACACCGGTTCGTCGCCGGAGTCGCTGCCCTCCCAGAAGTCGCGACGCGGCACGGATTTTCGGCGCGGGCTCGACCGGGAGGAGGCCCGGCGGCGCGGCGGGCTCACGCCATGACTCCGGGTTCGGACTCGAGCAGGTCTTCGGTGAGCAGCGCGTCGGGCCGCATACCGAGCGCGAGGCGGAGCTGGTCCTGGTCGAGATCGGCAAGCGAGCTCGACTTCGGCAAGACGAGATCCGCGATCCGGCGCTTGCCCGCCACTACTTCCTCGACCCGTTCGTCGACGGTTCCCGGACAGATCAGGCGGTGAGAGATGACGGTGCGCGTCTGACCGATGCGCCACGCACGGTCGCGGGCCTGGTCTTCGACCGCGGGGTTCCACCAACGGTCGTAGAGAACCACGTGGCTCGCGGCGGTGAGGTTGAGCCCGGTACCGCCGGCCTTCAACGACAACACGAGCGCGCGCGGCCCGTCGTCGCCCTGGAAGTCGGAGATGATCTGGTCGCGAACCGTGCGCGTCAACCCGCCGTGGTAGCAAGCCACCGGGGTGCCGGTGCGCTTCGTGAGATGGTCTGCCAAGCGAATACCCCATTGCGCGAAGTGCGTGAACACGAGAACGCTTTCCTCCGCTGCGAACACCGCGTCGACGATCTCCTCGAGGCGCGAGAGCTTGCCCGAACGACCCGCGAGAGGAAGGTCGTCGTCCTTGTACGCGGCGGGATGGTTGCAGATCTGCTTGAGCGCCGTGATCGCGGCGAGGATCTGGCCGTTGCGGGCCTTGCTGCCTTCGGGAAGCGCGGCACCGGTGACCAGGGTGTCGAGCAACGCCTGATACAGGCCGATCTGCTCGGGTGTCATCGCGCAACGATCGAGCTCGTCGATCTGGTCGGGAAGCTCCTGCGCGATCGCGGGTTCGGCCTTGGTGCGACGGAACACGAGGATGCCGTTGAGCGCGCGCATCGCGTCCTCGGCCTCGACGCGCGCGGCACGGCCGTCGCTCGAGAGCCGCGCGATGAACTGCGGGCGCGGACCGACGAGCCCCGGATTCGCGAAGTCGAGGATCGCCCACAAGTCACCGAGACCGTTCTCGATCGGCGTGCCGGTGAGCGCGATCCGCGTTCTCGCCGGGATTCGCCGCAACTGCTGCGACGTGTCGTTGGCCGGATTCTTGATCGCCTGGGCCTCGTCGAGGATCACCTTTGTCCACGACACGGCGGAGATCGCATCGATGTCGCGCACGGCAGTTCCGTAAGTGGTGACGACCACGTCGGCGGTGGCGACCTCGGCCGCGATCTCGTCGGCCGAGGCGCGGTTCGCGCCGTGGTGCACGACGACGCGCAGACCGGGTGTGAAGCGCGCGGCCTCGGCGGTCCAGTTGCCGACGACTGCAGGAGGCGCGATCACGAGTGCGGGACCCGAGCCCGCGCCGCCCAGGAGGTCGGCGAGCATCGTCGGCGTCTTGCCGAGCCCCATGTCGAGCGCGAGGCAACCGCCGAGACCGGCCTTGCCGAGGAAGCCGAGCCATGCGAGCGCCTCGGCCTGGTAGCTGCGCAACTCACCGACGAAGCCGGACGGGGTTCCCGCAGGCGCCGACGAAACGTCGGCCGCGGCGGCGAGAAGGTCAGCCGCCCAGCCGCCGCCGACCACGGAGACGCCGCCGGCCAGCGCCGAGCCTTCGATGCCGAGCGCGAGACGCAGCGTCTCCGCGCCCGAGAGTTGCGTCGTGTCCGCGCGTTCGGCCAGCGCTTCCGCCGCTGCTTGCAGATCCGCGCGGTCGATTGCTACCCAGCGCCCGCCCGAGCGGATCAGCGGGCGCGCCTCTCTGGCCAAGCGCGCGATGTCGGCGGCCGTCAACTCGACGTCGTCGAACACGGCCGACCACCGGACGTTCGCGAGCTGGTTCGCGCCGACCACCGACTCCGACGACGCGTCGACGAACACACGCAGCGCTGCCGTAGGCCGACGCCGCGACAACGCCGGAACGCGCACGTCGAAGCCGGCCGCCTCGAGCTGCGGGCCCGTCGTCGCCATGAGGTCCCACGCCTCGTCCTGGCTCAGGATGACCTCGCCGCGCCGCGTGCCGCCCGGCCGCAACAACGCGGGAAGCATGCGCTCGAGCCGCGTGATCTCGTCCTCGAGATGAGGCCGGCCCGCACCTGCGTTCACGATCGCCGCCTCGATCGGAAGCAGCTCACCCCGCGTCCCCGTCGCGAACACCGCGAGATGCCAGGCGTTCGAGTCGCCGGGGGGATCGAGCCGCACGATCACGCGTCCGCGCTCCCCCGTCACCGAGCGACCCCAACGCTCGATGCGCGTCGCGACGTCGCCCGCGAGACGGGTCGGCGCGTCGAACGCGGTGCCGTCCAGACGCCCGAGAAATGCCTCGGCCACATCAGTGGCGGTGCGAACGTTCGGTGGTGGGGCCGGCGTCTCGAGCTGGCGCGCACCATCGCGACAGATGGCGTCGACCATCCCAGTGAGCGCGGAGCGAGTCAGCGCGCGCGCGTCGACGTCTTGGTCCAACGCGAGGACGGATCCGGGGATGGTCTCGATCAGCCGAGCGAGACGACCCGGATCCACGAGCGCCGGAGTCCAGCGCACCGAGTACGAGCCGTTCGAGTCACGGGCACTCCCGCCGCGACGCGTGCGTTGTCGTAGGAACGGAACCATCGCGCCACGCGCGGTGAGCTCCACCGCCCAGATCGCGACCCGTCCCAACCAGCGCACACTCGCCCCGACGTCGTCGATCTGGCCGGCGCCGGCCGCCACCAACCAGCCCAGCACCTCACCGACGGGAATCGCCTGCGCATCCGCGCGGGCGTCCCCGGGAAGCGGAACCGCGCCGTGCCGAGTCCATCCGGAGAGTGGAGCGCCCGCCGACGCCAGCATCTTGGCGAGCTCATCGAGCGCGGCCGGCGGCGCGTTCCGGCCCGCCGCCCAGGCGACGACCCGACCCGGTTCCCACGAGACCTGCACCCGGACAACGCCCGGCTCGACGTCGCGGTCGTCGCGGTCGTCACGGTCGTCTCGGGGGTCGCGGTTGCCACGGCCGGGCCGGTCGGACCGGGCTGCCGGCTCGGGCTCGCGTTGCCCGCTGTGGCGCGCCCACGCGGCGGCAACCCTTCGGTGCTCCGACTCGAGATCGGCGAGGACCTGCTCGCGCTCGTCGCCGCGCAGCGACCGCGCACTCGCGAGATGTTCTTCCGCATCGCGCAGAAGCGCGAGCAACGACGCGCGCCACGCGACGGGATCGGCCTCGAGGACCGCGAGCTGTTCGGGCGTCGCATCGCCGTCGATCTCGGCATCGACGTACATGTCGAACTGCCAGGGCGCGAGCGGCGTCGGCGTCGGCGTTCTTGTCACAGATCTCCGCTGGTTACGACGGAGGACGCGACGTGCGTCCTCGAAGAATGCGGACCCGAAAGTCCGTCCGGTTCCGGCGACGCCATGTGGCGGACCGAGACCCGGAAGCCCGACCATTCCGCGTCGACGGAAATGTCGACAGCCTTATCGACGGAACGGCCGTTGCCTTTCATTGTAAGCGAAACAGCATGCCCATACGGCTTTGGGCCCGATCTCTTACCGAGAACGTGGTTCTCCCGCCTCTGCGGCGCTTCTCTGTAGTCGCAATGCGAGAAAACCTACACAGGCGGTCCACCAATGCCCCTCGACGTGTGACAATGATGACGAGTGCATCCGCGTCCCGGCGGGCAAGGAGATCACGGCTTGAGTGAGCACGCACACCCGGTCATATGGCTCGCGCTCGTCGACGACCAGACGATGTTTCGCGAGGGACTGCGAGCGCTCATCGAGCAGGAGCCCGACCTCGAGGTCGTCGCTCAAGCCACGAGCGTGCAGGCGCTGGAAGACATGGACGTCGAGCCCCATGTCATCGTGACCGGTCTTGCGTTTCCCGACGCGGCGCGCGACCAGGTCATCGAGCTTCGCACGCGCTTTCGCGACGCCGCCATCTTGGCCCTGACCGCCCTTGACGATCTCCCGACCGTTCAGCAGGTGCTGGCAGCAGGCGCCGACGGATACGTGTTGAAGTCTGCCGCCACGACCGACCTCTTCGCCGGTATACGCGCGGTCGCGCACGGCGGGTTGTACCTGCAACCGTCGATCGGAATCGCGTTCGCCTCGCGACCTCCCGAACTGGTCGCGGGTTCCGCGGTCGGCGGATTGACGCCCAAGGAGACCGAGGTACTCAGGCTCCTCGCGCTCGGGCACACCAACGCGGAGATCGCCGCGCTCACCGGCTCGAGTCTTCGCACGATCGAAACGCATCGTGCCCACATTCACCAAAAGCTCGACCGCCATACCCGAGCCCAGCTCGTACGCTTCGCGCTCGAAGTCGGGCTCCTTCGGCTCGACGAGGAAGACACCCGCGCGCACCCACCGGCGAGCACGGCCGAGGCACAGAGCAACTACATCAGCCGTTGAGCGACCGGTCTGTCCGCCGCGGTCTTCCGTCGACTCGCGCGCGTCCGGCGAATCGGAAATTCAAAATGTGGCCCGGCGAGATCACTGACATCCTCTCACTCTGCGTGGTCAGACCGACGGGATCAGGCTGTGCCGCGCATGGAGTCAGAGCACGGCGCGGTCGAGTTCCGGCGTATCCGCTTCCGTCGGTTTGCGCCAGTCGGTACGTCGAGTGAGGAACAGCGCGACCGCGAGGAGAACAGCGCCGAGCGCGAGGCCGATCACCAAGCGCCCCGATTCGTAGCGCGCGGACGGACCCGCCGCGAAGGTGACCAGTGCGACCGGCGCCGGCACCTCCGACGCCTCCTCTTGCACGACGATGCCGCAAGGCGCGTCGCGTCCGCACGCAGCCCCTTCCGAACCGACGTGACCTCCTCGGATCACGAGAGCGGTGCGACCCGTGCCATCCGCGCCGATCGTGAAGGACGACACCGGACTCGGCGCGCCGCAGCGTCCCGTTCCGGCGGTGTCGGGCGCCACGCACATCGTCGCGTCCACTCGAGCTCCGGGAGTGAAGCCGTGCGCCATCACGGTCACCGCGGCTTCACCGACGAGGTCACGTGCGCTCGGCGTCACGGTCACGCGCCTTGGTGTCGGTGCGGCGTCACCGAAAACGGTCGTGAGGAAGGCGGTGTCGGTCTCCGTTCGGATGCGTACGACGCACGGAGGATCGTCGGCGCGGCACGTCGAGACGGGCCCGTCCGCGGTTGCAATGGTGTCGCGTACGAGGTACTGGATCCGAGCCGAGCCCACCTCGTCGAACAGGACGGGAAAGGGATTCGTGCAGCGGTCCCGCGTGCACTGTTCGACCTGTCCCTTCGCGTTCGCCTCGAAGCTGCTCGCCGTGATGCGCAACACGGACGGGCGCGCCAGCTTGTCGGCGACAGGTGGCCCACGTCCGAATACGCGGCGGTCGATCGCCTCCATACGGACATCGGGACCCTCGATCGCGTCACGAACGACCGGGCGAACTGGCTCCGCACGCTGAGTCGTCGATGTCGTCGTCGTGGGCGTCGTCGTCGTCGTGGGCGAAGTCGTGGGCGGCCGCGATCCGCTCTCGGCCTCTCGACCGCCCCGGCCTCCAATCGCCCCCACCACGAGCGCAAGGAGGAGCAGGACAAGCAGCGCAACCCCGGCGAACGCGATCAGCGGACCGCTGCCACCGAACGCCCGCGATCCATGCCGCGGACTAACCACTCGAACCACTTGCGCGAGAGGGCGGCGTGCCGTCGTCGAGTTGGCGGTTCAGGGTGAGCAGCCGACCCATCACGGGCAGTGCCAGCAAGTTGACGCCGTGCAGCACGCCGATGATGAGCAAGATCCCGCCAATGCGAGCAGTCTCGTGTTGGAGCTGGTTGGCGTCGACCGTCCGGCCCCAGTTCTTGGCCGGCGCATACCGGATCGTGAACATGATGTAGGCGGCGAAGATCAGGTAATACGCGATATCGGTCAGCACGATGAAGCTCTTGCCGGTTCGCGGGTTGGCCCGGAAGACGTCAGCCGCGTAGCTCTTGCCGAATCGTTTGATCAGCGGCCCCATCCAAAGGGCCAGCCCGACCAGGACCGCATCCGTCAGGAGTTCGAGTACCCACCAGTCCATCAGCAGTTCTCCTTGTCGTGGTTCCGTCGTCGCGAAGGCGACGGCGGCAATCGCCCCGAACACGCACGCGGCGATGCCCGCCGCGCGGCGACGCTGCCGCCGGCGACGCCGGTCGTCGTCGATGCTCAACTGGATTCGTGCGAAGAGATCCGGGCTCTCCTCGGCAGCCGACACGCCTGCGAGCAGGGCGTCGCGCACGCGGTTCTCGACGACCGTCACGACGTCACCTCGACGGGCTCGGACGGTCCGTTGTCGCGCTCGGCCTGTGATCCCAACCTGCGCTCGAGCGCCGCGAGTCCACGACCGAGGTGCGTCTTCACGGAGTTGCGGGAGATGCCGAGCGTCTGCGCGATGTCGTCGATGCCGAGCTCGTCGTAGTACCTGAGCACGAGGCAGTCGCGTTGGCGATGCGGGAGGTCACGCAACGCGTCGATGACCCGCTGCTGATCTTCGCGCAGCGTTATCTCGTCTTCGATCGCCGCCTGGTCGTCTTCCGGCAGGTGGTGACGAAGGGAGACGAGACCGCGACGGTTGTGGTCTCGCGCGAGGTTGAGGACAATCGAGCGCAGGTACGCGGGCGCCTTGGCGGGATCCTCGATGCGATGCGTGCTGCGGGACAGCCGGATGAAGGCCTCCTGCACGAGATCTTCCGCCGCGTTGCGGTCGTCGACGAACAGACGCGTGAGTCGGACGAGTGAGGATGCCTCTTGTCGGAAGAGAGCGACGATGAGCGCGTCGACGTCGATCCCGGCGCGCGCCGCGTCGACCGCGGGAGACCCCAGCGAAATCGCGTCAGCCATCGGTAGCGCCAGCGTGGCGACCATCGCACCGACAGACGCATCGAGAGGCGGTCGCGGGCGACAAACCGCGTCAAATACGTCTCGCAACGCACGCTCGAGCGCGCCTCGCGCGGCTCCCTGCGGCCGCCGCCGTTCGGCCCGATCCACGTTGCATGCTGCCACGCGGGGCCGGTCTCGCTGCGCTTTCGGAAATCTTCTCGATCCGTGTCGCCCGCGGCGCCGCGTTGCTCGTCTGTACACGTGACGGGCCGGAGCGGCCCGCTCATCGAAGCAGCGTGACCGGGCTGGGGCCCGCGCGCGGGATCCAGGAGGTCACATGCGAACAGGAACACGGGGACGAGCGGCATGGATGGGCGCCGCCCTCGCGATCGGAGGAATCGTCGGGAGTGCACTCCCCGCGGGGGCGGACGGTGCGGTCGTCGCGAGCGCAGTCGCTGCGCTCACGCCGAACCCGGCGTTCGCGGCGAATGCCACCGACGCGGTGAATCCAACGCTGGGCGCCGACGCACGAGTCCACATCGTCGTCAACGGCGGCCAGGACGGAAAGACGCTGGTGAGCCTGGACATCAACGGCCTTCCAGCCAGTCGATCGTTCGGCGCCCACCTCCACCGCGACAGCTGCTCGAGCGCCTTCGGCGGGCCTCATTACCAGGCGCCCGATCCCGCGAATCCCGTCGCGGCAAACGCCGACGCCGATCACGAGGTGTGGCTCGACTTCACGACGAACGCCGCGGGCCGCGGCCGGGCGCTCGCCGTGGTTCCGTTCGAGGTGCAATCCGGAGCTCGTGCGGTCGTGATCCATCAAGGCGAACACACGATGGCCGGCGGCACAGCCGGGCAACGGCTCGCCTGCATCGACGTCAGCATCTGAATCGTGGCGGACCGCG
>JALYLU010000016.1:11373-18903 GCA_030774075.1 Actinomycetota bacterium
GCCGCGGCGTGAAATGCGAGGGATAGCGATGGGAACGAACGTGATCGAGGTCGAGGGACTCCGCAAGGAGTACCGGGGCCGGCGCGGTCGCCGGGTGGCGGCGCTCGACGGCATCGACCTCGCGATTCCCGAGGGCGGCATCTTCGGCTTCCTCGGGCCCAACGGCTCCGGCAAGACGACGACAATTCGTTGTCTGCTCGGACTCGTTCGCCCCACGGGCGGACAGGTCCGGCTCTTCGGACAGCCCGTTCCGCGCGCATTGCCCGGCGCGCTCCGTCGCATCGGATCGATCGTCGAGTCTCCCGCACTGTTCCCGACGATGAGCGGTCGTGAGAATCTCCGACTTCTCGCGGCCGTCGATCGCATCGGTCCGCGCCGCGTCGACGACGTGCTCGGCGCGGTCGGGCTCGCCGACCGGGCGGGCGATCTCGTCAAGAAGTACTCACTCGGCATGCGGCAGCGTCTCGCGATCGCGGCGACGTTGCTCAAGGATCCCGCGTTGCTCATCCTCGACGAGCCCGCGAACGGCCTCGACCCGGCCGGCATCCGCCAAGTGCGCGCCCTGCTCCGACTACTTGCGACGGAAGGGCGCACGGTGTTCGTGTCGAGCCACATTCTCTCCGAGATCGAACAGACGTGCGATCGTGTTGCAATCCTCAGCCGCGGTCGCTGCGTTGTTCATGGCACCGTGCGCGACGTCCTTGCGTCGGCCGGCGCGGGCGAAGCCATGCTGGTACGCGTCGATGACCTCGATGTCGGCGTCGCGGTCTTGCGACGCGCGGGACTTCCCGCCGAACGGCGCAACGACGACGTGCGTGTCGCGATCTCACCTACGCGCGCCGCGCACGTCACGGAGACGCTCGCGCGGAACGGTCATTGGGTGACCGACCTACGGCCCGAGGAGCGCAGCCTCGAGGAACTGTTTCTCGAGCTGACCGGTGCCGAGGAGCCCGCCTTCGTACCGGCGGCGGAGGAGGTCCCGGCATGAACCTGCTCGTCGTCGAGATGCGCCGCGCGCTGCACCGACGGGTGGTGCGAGTGCTGATCGTGCTCGCGCTGTTCGCATGCACTGCCGCCGGCATCATCGCCTTCGCGGACTCGGCCGGCAAGACCCTCGCCGAACTTCAGGTCGGAGGTCAGGATCACCCCGCGGTGATGCGCGATTGGTGGATTGCGGGGACCGGCGACGGTGTGCTCATGATTTCGGTCTTCTTCTTGATTCTCGGCGGCCTCTTCGGCGGCGCGTCAGTTGCCGGCGCGGAATGGCGAGCCGGCACAGTCACGACGGTGCTCACGTGGGAGCCGCGGCGCGCGCGCGTCCACCTCAGCCGCACGGCCGCGTGCGCGATCCTCGCCGCGCTCATCTCGTTCGCGCTGCAGGCCGTGTTCCTCGCGTCGCTGCTCCCTGCGGTACTCGCGAACGGGTCGAGCGCCGGCACCGACGCCGGCTGGTGGATCTCGCTCATTGTCGCCATGCTCCGAGCATCGCTGCTCACCGCGATCGCGGCGATGCTCGGCGTCGCGCTCGCGACCCTCGGCCGCAACACGTCGTTCGCGCTGGTCGTCATCTTCATGTGGTTGGCCGTAGTCGAGGGTCTTGTCCGAGGACTCAAACCCGGCCTCGCGCAGTACCTCTGGGGTGAGAACGTCGCGACCGTCGTGCCGTGGGCACAGCTCCCGAACGCGTCGTTCCAACGCGGACCGCTTCTGGCTCTGCTGACCGTGACGTTCTATGTCCTGGTCATCACGACCGTCGCCACGCTCGCGTTCCGTCGGCGTGACATCGCGAGCACCTCGTGATCAAGATCTTGAGGACATTCCTCGGCCTTTGCCTTGGCCTGAGTGTGACGTTCGCAGGGCTCGGCCTCATCCTCGCGTTCGGCATCTTCGCGTTCATCGGGATGCCGTTGCTCGCCATCGGCCTCGGTCTCCTCAGTTCCGCGATCGACGACGTCTAGCGCGAGCTGACCGCCTCCAACCCGTAGCACTCAATCGCGTTCGTGCCCAGAATGCGCGCTTGGTCGGAGGGCGCGAGCGGCGCGATCCGTTCGCGGAGCTCGTCAACGACTCCCGCGTGGTACTCCGGGTGCGGGTAGTCGGACGCCCACAGGATTCGATCGGTGCCGAGCTTCTCGGCCGTGGCCGCGAGGTTCCATTCCTCGGGCTCGAAGCTCACGTAGCACTGACGCGTGAAGTACTCGCTCGGCAGCAGCGAGAGCCAGCGCCGCTCGAGCGGGAAGGCCTGTACCTGCTCGTCCATGCGTTCGAGCAAGGAGGGCATCCAGCCCCCGCTCGATTCGAGGAACACCAGCTTGAGTCGCGGGAAGCGCTCGCAGACCCCGCCCATCAGCAAGCGACCCATCGTGACGATCATGTCGACGGGATTGCCGACCGCCTGGCCGAGTGCAGAGCCGCCGTGGATCTCGTCCATGGCCATGTTGGTGACCGTGGCGCTTTCGCTTACCGCGACGAGCCCGAACTTCCGACACGCGCCGGGGGTGTCGACGTGCACACCCGGATGAAACGCGACGGGCGCGCCGAGCTCCTGACATGTCGACCAGAAGTCGTCGTACACGTGATGGTTGAGCGGAAGCTCGTCGACGTACGCCGACGGGCGCACGAACACGGCCCGTAGCCCGCGCCCGATCCCGTACTCAGCTTCAACGCACGCGCGCGCAACGTCCTGAAGCGGCGCGGCCGCCGCGCCGAAAAGACGGGTGGGCTCGTAGGCACAGAAGTCGGCGAGCCAGTCGTTGTATGCGCGTTGGCAGTCGGCGACGAACGCAGCGTCGCGCAAGGCGGGAATCTCGTCGCACGGTCCGAAGAACATCGCGAGGCTCGGGTACAGCACCACCGCGTCGATGCCGTCGGCGTCCATGTCGTCGAGACGCGCCTTGGGCTCGTGCCCTCCTGGACGACGCAGTCCCTCGAGCAGGTCGTAGAACTCGCGCGGCGTCATGCCGACCGCAGCCGCCATCTCGTCGTGCAGCTCCCTGCCGCCGCCGCGCACGCGGCCACCGACGTGGGTGATCTCGTAGATCTCGTCGACCACTTCCTTGTGTGGCACCCAGTCGCCCCAACGGTCGTAGTCGATCCGTTCCGGCGTCCAGATGTCGTTCGGCTCCTCCATGACGTGGCCGTCGCCATCCACGATCGCGGAGATCGGCGCCACGGTTATGTCACTCCTCGCACAAGTCGGGCTGCTCCCTCACGATGCGAGCGAACAGCGGCTGGAACTGGAACCAGCCAACCGCCTCGGTGCCGACCTGGGCATGAGTCGTTCGGGCGTGCTCCGCGGCGATAGGGATGACGGTGCCGGCTGCCTTGGCGAGGAGCTGCGCCTGGCACGACCTTTCCATTGTGACGAACCACCAGATCGCCGACTCGACGGTCTGGCCGACCGTGAGGAGGCCGTGGTTGGCGAGGATCACCGCCTTGGCGTCGCCAAGCGCGTGAGCGATGCGCTTGCCCTCCTCCAGGTCGAGCACGACGCCCGTGAAGTCGTCGAAGCGGGCATGGTCTTCGTAGAACGCGCAGGCGTCCTGCGTGATCGGCTCCAGCATCTGCCCGAGCGCGGAAAGGGCCTTGCCGTGCAACGAGTGAGAGTGCGCAGCGCCGACGGCGTCGAGCCTCGCGGCGTGTACCTGTGAGTGGATCGCGAAAGCAGCCGCGTTCACAGGCATGCTCCCCTCGACGACCGTGCCGTCGTGGGCGACGAGCAGCAGGTCGCGGGCGCGGATGTGCGCGAACGGCATGCCGAATGCGTTGACCCAAAAGTGATCGGTCAGCTCGGGGTCGCGTGCGGTGATGTGGCCGGCAACGCCTTCCTCGAAGCCAAACTTGCTGAACAGCCGGAAGCCGGCGGCGAGTACACGCTTGCGGTGGGCGCGCTCCTCGGCAATCGGTCGACTGTCCGGCATGGTCACCTCGCGCAAGATCGGGTCGTCTGACATCGTCGCTCCCGAGGGTGGTCAGGTCCATTGCGGGGCGGTCCGGTGCGGCCAGGGTACTGCGACCGTGCAAACCGTCCTCAATGCGCGGGTGCCCTAGCGAGCGAGCCCGACCCCACGGCCTCGGCGAGCAAGCGCCGCGGCAGGCTCGCCTCTCGGTCCTGGTCCTTGGAGCGCGTGACGCGTCCGTCGGACGGGCCCGGCGTCCTGCCGAGTGTCATCTCAACGCGCGCTCGAGCTGCGACTTCGTCATGTGAGAGCGTCCGGCGATGTTCTTCTGCTTCGCCTCTTCATACAGCTGATCGCGGGTCCGGCCGCTGCCGCCATGCGTCCGGCGGTAGCCGGCGCGCCGTTGCGAAGAGATATCGGTCTTCGAGAGGCGCGAGGCGTTCTCGGCTTCGCCGGAACGTGCCCGCTGTTTGTTTACCGCGCGCGCCGCGATTTCCTCGGCGCGGTCCTCGGGCACCCCCCGCTCGCGCTCCGCGTCGAGAATGTGCTCGTACTGGCGCTCACGCTTCGGTGAAGACCCTCGCGGCATGATGCCCTCCTCGTCGTCGGCGGTATCTCCTCCAATACCCGACGGCCTCTTCCGCCGAAACCGCGCGGTCGGGCGGCCGGCGACCGCAGCTGAGAGGACGAGCCGAGATCAGCCTGAAGACCAGATCACCCTGAAGGCCAGATCACCCTGAAGAGGTGAGCGCCCCGTCGAGGCTGACCATGAACCAGACGCTCTTGCCTCCGCGACCCAGGTACTCCGTCACGCCCCACGTGTCTGACAGACGATCGACGATGCTCAGCCCTCTCCCGCTGACTTCGGTGGGTTCGGGACGTCTCGTCGCGACTCGCCCGGACCCGCTGTCGGCGATATCCACCCGGACGTGTCGGATCGTCTGCTCGATCGTCATGGTGAAGTCCGCGTTCGCGTGTCGCACGCAGTTCGTCGCGAGCTCGGAGACCATGAGGGACACCGTGTCCACGACGTCGCGCGGCAGGCCCTTGAGTGCCTCTCGGACATACCGGCGCGCCGCTGCGGGAGCGTCGGGAGTATTCCGAATGAAGGTGTGGTCATTACGACGCAATACCTGGAAGGTTTCCCGGACATGCGCCCGTGCAATCGACGAAGGGACTCACATCAGACGCGCTGCCCGGTCAGACTTCATCAGCTTCAACTTCGCTCGATCGGAAGTATGTCGCTGAGCCCGGTGCACCCGATAATTCGCTGCACGACGTTCGAGGGATTGCGGATCTCGATCGTGCCGACGCGCCCGGCGACCCGGAGCAACATTGCGATACCCGAGCTGTCCATGAACTCGAGCGCGCCGAGATCGACGACGAGATGATGGGTTTCATCGCCGATGAGTTGATCGAGCGTCGCCCCGAGCGACTCGGCGTTCGATATGTCGATCTCCCCCAGGAGCTTGACGACCGGCGCGCCCGACGGATCGTGCGTCCGCTCGACCACACCCCGAGCGCCACCATCACTCTCTACGTGAGCCATTTGACCGCCAAGATCGCCGTGTCGTCGTCGCACCCGTCCGGCGTCAGCGCGCGCAGCATGCCATCGAGCAGTTGGTCGAGCGAGTCGTAGCCGAGCGCTGCGCCGCGAAGGCGCGCCAAACCCACGTCCGGGCTCTCGCCTCGGCGCTCGAACAGCCCGTCGGTGTACGCCAGGAGTGTCCCGGTCGCCGGCACCTTCACGCTGACCGCCGCATAGGAGGTGGCGGCTCGCACTCCGACCGGAGGGCCTACCTTCGTCAAAACGAACTCGGCATTCGCTCCGTCGATCAACAACGGGTTGGGATGGCCCGCGTTCGCGAAGGTCACGCTGTGTTCGGCCACGTCGACCAGTCCGCACAACACCGTCGCAAAGTGGCCGTCCCGGACGACATTGATCAAGTTCGTGAGCTTGAAGAGCACGATTTCCGGCGCATCTCCTTGCGCCACGTACGCACGGATCGCGTAACGCAACGACGCCATCGCGGTCGCGGCACGAAGGCCACGACCGGAGACGTCGCCGACGACGATGATGACCTGGCCGTCGCCGACGCCGATCACGTCGTACCAGTCGCCGCCGATGTCGACGCCGTCGACGCCAGGCACATATCGAACCGCGAGGTCCAACCCTGGGAACTCGGGCCTCTCTTCCGGAAGGAGGCTGTTCTGCAGTGTCTGCGCGACACTCCGCTGTTCGCTGAACAGCCGGGCGTTCTGCTGCGCGAGTTCCTCGGCGTGCGCGCGGCGACGAACGAGCCGCTCCGTCATCAGGGCTGCGGCCAACGCGATCGCAATTCCGACACCGCCGATGAGCCACGGCAGACGCACCATGAGATCGCCGCCGAGCTCCCGGCGGGGCGTCATCACGAGATGCAGCGTCGTATCGCCGAACGGGACGCTGTCTTCGGCGGTTCGGCCGGTCAATTGCGGTTTGGCCACACTCGCGGCCAACAGATGATCGACGTTCGCAGTCGAGCCCAGATAGATCGCGTAATCGAGGTCGGCGAAGGCGGAGTTGGAGTCGACCGCGGCCCGGCGGTTCTCCGGCAGGGCGGCCTCGGCATACACGACGAACCTCGCGGTTGGCCCGACTGCGAACGCGTATCCCAGACGACGCGGCGATTGCCCGAGAAGGTCCAGCACCGACACGACCTTCTTGCCGGTCGTCTGTGTCAGGAACTTTCCTCTCTCCGCTTGTGGTCGACCGGCCAGCTCCGGCGCGGACCCGACCACGACCAGAGGCCGTGGGTCGCGGGCATGCGCGGGCCAAACCGAGGCCGAGACGAACGGACGGCCGGCGGCGAGCGGGGTCATCAAGTTCGTGAAGGCGCGGCGGTCGGAGTTCGTGGCCTCGGCGAGAACCGCGCCCGACGAGAGTGGGGTTTGGACGTTCGGGATCGCCGCGCCGAGCACGGCGGCGACCGCGCTGACCTGTTGCCGAAGCAACCGCTGCTCGTTGCTGTCGTGCAGGGCCCGTGCCATCAGCGCAAGGGTCAGCGTCACCGCAAGAGCCACGGCGAGCACGAAGGTCGACGCCCGGCTCAGCACGCTTCGCCGCACCACGACCACTCCACGTGAGCCACCCGTCGAACCCGAGGAGCAGCGGCCATTTTGGCGTCGTCCGCACGGACGCGGCCGGGCCCGACATCGGTTTCGACCATGGCTCCGTTCCCCTCGTCGGTCGCCACGTGCGAGGTGAGATTACCGGGCGCATATCCGAAACGCGCCACATCTCACCCATTCGAGTGATGGGCACCGCGGCCCGACCCCGTGCACCTCGAACACGGCGTGTCATCCTTCACGAAGAGGACGTCGTCGGGTTACGACGGGTCTACGTCACACGACGAGCCGGACGGTCGACGTTTCGTTGACGACCGCCGGGGTACGGCGAACCTGCGTGATGCGTCCCAGGAGTTCTTGCGCGCAGTTCGGTATGGACTTCGACTACGACGTCGGCAGCACGATCGTCTCGGTACACGGCGAGCTCGATGCGCTCAGCGTCCCGGCGTTCGCGGGCGCACTCGTCGCGCTCGCAAACCGTGGGACACACTTCGTCACGATAGATCTCGCTCAACTCAGATTCTGC
>JALYLU010000017.1:0-1114 GCA_030774075.1 Actinomycetota bacterium
ACCGCGCGCGACCGCGCGACGCGCTTCCGTGAGGGGTCGCATACGGCCGCGCGATCACCTGAATCGCTGGCGGGGTTGCAACGGCCGCGACCGGACGCGCGCGGATACGTGGTGCTGAGCTGAAACCTGCCAGGAAACCCTCGTTTTCGGGCTTCGGAGCCCAAAATTGAGCCAAACAAGCCTCGAATCCGGCCGGAAAACGCCTGATCAGGGCACCAATTCCGCATAGAGTGTGGTCTCGCCACCGCCCGGCAAGGAGAACGCCCCACACGACCACCCAGTCAGACAGGCACTACCAACCACTGCGACCTGACGCTCGGGTCAGACCCAAATCGCCGGCTTCCGCGCGTGATCCGGTCGTTCGGCTGCGTTGTTCTCTGCGGGCCTGGTCACACGGCTACGGATGCATGTCCTCGGGGGCGACGTCGCGGACATGCTGGCCGAAAGACCACTGGTGGCCTTCGGGGTCCTCGGCCCCGTAGGTGCGGTTCCCGTCAGATCCGGCTCGCACTTCGCACAGCGTGACTCTGGCGTTGCTGACAACTCTGGCGTGTTCAGCGGGTCGGCAAATCGACGATCCGACAGGCGACGTCGGCATTCTCGTCGAGGTGGTAACTCGCGCAGATCCGGTGGTAGCCGTCCGCGACGATCAGCGGCCATCCGCCAAGAGAACCGCGCGCGAGCAGGACCGGCGACAGCTTCACGCCGTCATGGAGCTTCATGAGATCCTCGCGCACGTCTGCGTCGTCGGCAGGAAGCAGATCGAGCTGGCTGGCGCGCAGCAGGTCTTTAGCCTTTGCGTAGGTGAGCGGCGCGTCGGCCAACGACTTCGCGAGTGCCTTCGCGGTCTTCGGGTGTACCAGCAAGCTCAGGTACTCGCGCGCGGCGGGATAGTCGTGCTCGTCGGGAGCATCCTTCCAATGCTCGTTGGTCATCGCGCGCCCCTCGCGTCATCAGAACCCGGCGGCGGCGAGCCTTGCGCGGCTTCGCTTCCCGTTGTGGACGGCCCCCCGCGCAGTAACCATGCGAACCCGACGGCGATGGCGCCCCCGAGCAGCGGTCCGATCACGTAAGCCCAATACGCGTCCCAATGGTTGCCGACCAGGGCCGGACC
>JALYLU010000017.1:1124-11551 GCA_030774075.1 Actinomycetota bacterium
ACCAAACGACCGTGCAGGGTTCATCGAGGCACCCGTCATCGGCGCTGCCCACAGCCCGGCGAGCGCGATGTAGCTACCGACGGCGAGCGCCGCGTTCGTGCCGATATTGCGGGCTCCCGACGCGGTTCCGAGGATCACGCTCACCAGCCCAAGCGTGAGCACGACCTCCAAGATCAGCACCTTCTCGCTGGGGAAACCGTGCCGGGGCAGCGTGGCACCCAGGTTCCCAATGTTGCCGAACATGGCCCGCAGGAACAGCGCGGCAAGCGTCGCGCCGATGAGCTGCACCACGATGTAGCCAGGAACACGCCGCCACGGGAAGTTGCGCCGTAACGCAAACGAGAACGTCACCGCCGGGTTGAGGTGCGCCCCACCGACCGCGCCCAAGAAATAGATCACCGCCATCACCATGAGACCGGGCGCAACCACCTGCGCAGTGAGCGACACGCCGCCACGACTTTCGGCATCCACCACCGGTGCGCCCGCCGCGACCAGTACCAAGAAGAACGTGCCGAGCAGCTCCGAAAACAGGCGGCGCAACTCGAGCGCGAGATCGCCCAGCTCCCCGGGCACAGCAGACTCAAACGCCAACAGTGCCTCGTCGGGGCCTACAGCCTCGTCGGTCATAGCCCCATTGTGTCGTCGAGGCGCCGGGTTACAAACGACCTGCGCAGAGGAGCGAAACTCCGCATCTGATCAACAAAGTCGACCCGGCTCGGAAAGCACGCGGCGGGAGCTGGGCTCTGGGCGCGGGACCGCATCGTGAAGCGCCAGGCTTTATCGACGTCGCCTAACGATGTACATGAGCAACGCGATGATGGCGAGCACCACCAAAATGACAATCAAGATTCCCATCGGCGAAATCTACCCACCGCAGCGCAGGATCACTCGGATGGCGTGGCGAGCGGCTGCCCGCACCGCTCGACCACGATCTGGCCTGCGGCGGAGTGGCGCAGTGCCATCGGGCAGACCACACCGCAACGGCGTCGTCCTTCGGCTCGACTTTTCCGTGGGTCGGGCATCGGTCCCGGGTCGTTGGTCGTTCGGCCGCCGGTGTCGATGCTTCCTCAGAACGTCCCGGCGCGGGCCAATCTGCGAGGGCGGCCATCCGGATCGAGCATGACGCGGTGCATGGCGTGTGCCCACCAGCGATCCGGCATGCGCACGTGCTCGAGTGGGTGGTTTCGCAGGTGGCCGGGAGGGCGCTGTCCGTGCTGTCCCGTCGTGTGCCAGCGATCAAGCTCAGCCGCTGAGCGGACGAGGGTGTCGAAGCCGGCGACTGGGTCGACGAGATCTTCGTCGTTGTCACGGGTGCGTCCGAGGTGTTCTCGCCAGAGGCGTAGGCGTGTCTCGCGTGCGAGTCGACGTGCGCCGTCACCGAGGCCGCCGGGGTCGACGGGTGCGCGTTCGTCCGGGGTCGCGTCGATCACTGAGCACGAGATCTCGGAGTCATGCGTCCAGGATCGGCGGTTCAGGTTGTCGGAGCCGACCATCACCCAGCAGTCATCGATGACGCACACTTTGGCGTGCACGTAGATAGGCGTCCCCTCCGCGTTCTCGAGGTCGTAGATCGCTACCCGATCCCCGCCCGCAGGGCGGAGGATCTTCGTGACGCGCTCGCGTCCAATCCTCGCAGCGGCGCTTGTCGCGCGGCCGGCACGGTCCGGATACCGGGGCACGACCGCGACGACACGCAGCCCCGGATGAGACCGGAGCGCGTCAGCGAGCACACGCGCGGCGTCGAGCGACCATAGGTACTGGTCTTCGAGATAGACGAGGCTCCGGGCACGGGCGAAGGCCTTGAGGTAAGCGCGGGCGATGCTCCGCTCGCCGTCGGCGGCGAACGGGTAGCGCGGTCGCTTCGCCGGGTAGGTGCGCACGACTTGTACCGCATGCGTACCGCACGGCGCGGGGTCATCGCGCTCGGGCGCCAACGCGTCGGGGCGTCTCTGCTGGCCCACGGCACGTCGCATCGCGCGGCGCCATGGGTTGTGGTGGTCGAGCGGGGTCGGGTCTTCCCATCGCTCGCGGAAGGTGTGCTCGAGGTCGCCGATCGCCGGGCCACGCACCTCGAGTTGCACGTCATGCCACGGGGGACGCGGCCCGTAGCTCGCGGCGATGTCGATCGCCTGCACGTCACCGGCATGGCGTGCATCGTCGTGGCGGCCGTGGCACAAGTCGATCCCGCCCGCGTAGGCGACGTCGCGATCGGGTCCCTCAGCCCGCCGGACGATCACCAGCTTCTGATGGTGACTGCCGCCGCGTCGTACGCGCTCGTCGAGGAGCACCTCGCCGCCCGCATCGTCCACGGCCTTCGTGAAACCGCTGTTGTCTTGCTCCGCGAAGTGCGCCTGGCGCGGGTGCGAACGCCACAGCAGCCCACGCACGCGCACACCGCGCTGCGCCGCTTCCGCGAGCACGAGGCCCACCTCGGTGCCGGGACCGCACAGCTGCTCGTCGGCGTCGCCCTCCCAGTCAGCGAAGTGCACCCAATCGCCGCGGCCGAGCCCGCAGAGCACGCCGTGCAGCCGGCGGAAGTACTCCACGCCGTCGACCAGCACCTCGACGCGGTTTCCCGTGGTCCACGCTGTCCCGTCCCCGCGTCTGTGGTCGATCAGGGCGCTTGGGTTGCCGCGCTCGTCCCCGGTCAGGAACCAATCCTCAAGACACATCGAAGCCTCCGGTCAACGGCACGGGGCGAAGGTGCCACCCGACGGGGCGTGGGCTCAGCGACGATCAGCGGAACACGTCCTTGACTTTCTCGCCGGTCTTCTTGACCTTCGCCTTCGTCTGATCGGCCTTGGACCCCACCCAAATGGCTGCACTCGCTTGGGAGCTCGAACACCGCAATGTGTGAACCCAACCGTTGCAGTTCGCCAACAGATGGCGCCCAAGAGGGGTGCTGAAGCCGCGGGAGCGGTAGCAGACCGTCAGGCCGATACCTGAGCAGCAGCTCAGATATAGTGGTCACGTGCAAGGCACGCGCACGGCGACTCATCGGCATGCTTCCGAAACAAGCGCGGCCGAACACCTGGCGCTCATGGCCGACCTGTTCGGCATCCTTGCCGATCCGAGCCGATTGCGGATCCTGATGTCCCTCCGAGATCACGACGAGGTCTGTGTCAGTGAACTCGCGAACGGGTCAGGGATCACGGAGTCCGCCGTCTCCCACGCGCTGCGGACGCTGCGTGCCTACGACATCGTCGAGACGCGGCGCGAAGGACGCCGGATCTTCTACACGCTCGTCGACGAACACGTCCGGATCCTGCTCGACGCGACCGCCGAGCACTTCGACCGTGCGCACCATCGATCCCTCCGATGAGCACCATGGATCACGACCACAGCGGGGCGTACAACACCACGGATGGCCATGATCATCACGCACACAACCACGACCATGGGGACCACGATCACGACCACCCGCACGGCCTGAAGGGCGTGGTGCTCGCGATCTTCGCACCGCACAGTCACGACGCGGCGGACTCAATCGACACCGCGCTCGAGTCCTCCCAACGAGGCATCCGCGCCGTCAAGATCTCGTTCGTTGCGCTGTTGTGCACCTCAGCGTTGCAGCTGGCGGTCATCGTCGCGTCCGGATCGGTCGCGCTGCTCGCCGACACGATCCACAACTTCAGCGACGCGCTCACCGCGATCCCACTATTTCTCACGTTCCGGCTCGCACGCCGCCCACCGACCCGCCGGTACACCTACGGCTACGGACGCGCCGAAGATCTTGCGGGTCTCTTCGTGATCGCCATGATCGCCCTGTCCGCGATCATCGCCGCGTACGAAGCCATCAGGCGGCTCATCTCCCCGCAAGGCATCGACCACATCGGCTGGGTCGCCGCCGCGGGGATCGTCGGATTCTTCGGCAACGAGCTCGTCGCGCTCTACCGCATCCGCGAAGGTTCCGCCATCGGCTCCGCCGCCCTCGTCGCCGACGGCTACCACGCCCGCACCGACGGGTTCACCTCACTCGCAGTCGTGCTCGGCGCCTTCGGAGTCTGGCTCGGCTTCGATCGCGCCGATCCCATCGCCGGCCTCGTCATCTCCATCGCCATCCTCGCTGTCCTCCGTACTGCGGCCACCGAAGTCCTCCGCCGCCTCATGAACGGCGTCGACCCCACCCTCGTCGACACCCTCGAACGCGAAGCCAGCGAGGTTCACGGCGTCCGCGGCGTCCGCGAGGTCCAAGTCCGCTGGGAAGGGCACCGGCTGCGAGCCGACCTGGCCATTGAGGTCGATCCCGCCGCGACTGTCACCGACGGACACGCGATCGCCCACGAGGTCGAGCACCAACTCCTGCATCACGTCGCCCATCTCGATGGTGCCGCGGTGCACGTCGAACCCACCGGAGACGCGGCCGGTGCCGCCCACGCGGACACTCATCATCACGCGACCCAACACGGTGCATCTCCGGCATCCGAACCGGCGATACGTGAAGAACACCAGCGGCAGGAGTAGTTCCGGGAGTAGTTCCGGGAGTAATTGCGGGAGTAGTTCCGGGAGTCGTCGAGCGCACGATTCCGTTCACGCAGCGACCGCGAACTCGCCATCGGCAGAACCGCGTGGGGTTAGGGTACGAGTCCCCCCTCCGACACCCGAACGTATGTTCGATATAGCGCCCGAGATAAGTATCTGCCTCGGGCGCTTTCCCGTCAAAAAGCACAGGGTTGCAGTCGGTTCGCCAAGGCGTGGCGCGACCCGCACCGAACTACCGGCTACGGGTGGCCGTGCCCGAGAGCCCGCGCGCAGATCTGCGCTCAGAACGACGGCGGTCGATCGGGCGTTCGGGGACAGACCACCGACACTCTCGGTCCGGTCCATTCGATCAGCCGGAAGCGTGGAAGCCGCGTTCGGGGGCGTCGTTACGGGACACCTCACGTATCCCTCTGTCCTAGACGCTCGCTGTGGGGTCTCTCGGTCGGTCGTCGCGCTCCCCGGGACCAGATTCGTGGTCCAGCTGTCTGGTTCCTCGAGGCCGTGCCGTGTACGGCACGGCTATCGGGGACGGTGACGAACGTCCAGGTCAAGGCTGTGATCTAGTTTTCGGTACCCACAGGGTGCGACGGCGAATACGGATAACGACGTGGCCTGCACCCACCAGTGCGCAGGAGGCTATGCGGCCGTTAACGCCTTGCCGACGCGCAAAACGATGCAGCAGCTCTGTGCATCATTCGACGACGGCCTCGCGATCGACGGTGCGTCGGGCCGCCCACCCTGACGGGAGGAACCCGCTCACGAAGGCGATGACGCCGCCGATCGCTGCGAAATAGAACCCGGTGTCGAGCATGTCACCGAGCTTTGCGCCGGGGAACGCTTCGAGGGCCCGATGTAGCTGATACGCGAACAGACCTACAACGACCAGCGTGCCGATCGCTCCGAAGAGCCGGACCCCGGCACCCATCGGCACGACCGTGCCAACCACCAGCACAATGGCCAACGGGATCAGCAGGATTAGCAACGACGGGTCGTGCGCCGTCGTGGTGTGATCCCACAGGAACGCGACCGGAATATCGCTCGGATAGACCGATCCTGTCCGCCACGGCAAGAACATCGAAATGATCACGCCGGCAGCCCCGAGGGCGCCGAGGATCATGCCCGGACCGATCGTGGTGGGTGCCCACGTCCGACGGTCCACCACCCGCTCTCGGCGCGCTTGCTCGATCGGCGCGCCGCTCATACCTTCACCGGACGCAGCCATCTCGCACCTCACAATACGCAAGTATCGACAATTTATAGTCTTCTCGATCCTCAAGTGGTCAATCCCGATGGGCCGAGAGTGCCAGAACTGTTCGGCGTCGGGTGTCAGAATCGCACGCCGCGGTGCGTCAGCGTGCCGTCTCTTGATGCCTCTACCAGAAGTTCAACAGGTCCCGAGCCTGCGAGACTCACACGAACGCGCTGAACACTGAACACCCGTCGGCAGCCGGTGACGCGAACATCGAGCGGTGATCGGCCGCGCGCCCCCTCGGCGCTTCGGAGCAGGCGGCTCTTGACGGTGCCCTGAGGGGGCAACCGAAGGTGGTTTCGTAAGGAGCCTCCGGGCGAAGCTTCCTCGGGGTTCCATTTTCGTTTTCTCGTCCTCTGCGCGCGCGTAGCGGACTGGTCCACGGGGTCGGTTGGGACAGATAGGCGACTTCCACCCCGTTGTCGATTCTCGTTCGACGCCGGAGTCGAATCGAGTTCGTCGCTCGGGCCGCGCACCTCGGATGACGGGAGAGCCACCCGGCCGGTGTCGCTATGAACACCGCGCGATGTGGGGCGGTGCCGGTACAAGGATTTGCGGTGTTCCGTCGAAGCCGTCGGTGGCCGACCCGAGACCCTTGAGGGCGGGCTCGAACTCAGCGTGGGTGCAGCCAAGCGAGTGTCGAGTTCATCGGCGTCAATGCCTGTGTCCAGATCAAGGACGCTACTCGCGGCTAGCGGACAGTCTCCGCAACCGACGCAGCGCACGCACTACGTCAGCACCTCGCGTGTTCAGCGACGACGCGCCACATCGTTGAAGTTCGCAGGCGCGGGTATTGGCAGTGCATGACTACCCTCACGGTCTTCGCCGCTGCTCTCCTCGCAGTGGTCCTAGGCTGGACCGGCCGACCGAGATTAGAGCCGTAAACGGAGGAACTCATGCGCCTGTCCATCCGTCTTGCAATGCTGGCCCTTGCGGGGTACGGCGCGTGGAGGCTCTACGAGCAGTACGGTCCTCGCGTCAAAGAGCTGCGCGGACCGGCTCAGGACTTCTCGGATCGGACAACTACAGCAGTGCAGGACGCCGTCCAGAACGTAAGCAGAGCCGCGGGGCAGGCAGCCAGCAGCGTCCGGGACGCGGAAGCGGAAGTCGAACGAGCGGCGCGAGACGCGGCGGACGAAGCGGAACGACGCCTGAGCTCCTAGTGTTTTCCTGAGTCGGAGATTCGTTCACAAATATTGGGCGAAGGATCTCGTCGGCGGTCTTGTGCCATACGAAAGGACGCGGGTCTTCGTTCCAGGTGTCGATCCATTCGCGGATCGTGGCCTCGAGTTCGCGTGTCGATCGGTGCGTGCCGTGGAGGATGAGCGTGGTGAAGAAGTCGCTGGCAGTACTCCTCGCGGCCGAGCTTGAGTCGAGAAAGCAGCGCGGACGGAGTCTCGAAGTCGATCCTTACGGTCCGACGCCGCGCCGAGGCTTGCGGCATCGCGGACTACGCACCATCTTGTAAAGCGCAAGTGGCAGGCGGACAATGTCCGTTGCGCGGGACATCGTCGCGACCCACGGGAGGTGATCGACATGGCCAACTCAGCCAAGCCAGCGATCCACACGGTCTCGCATGGTGATGGGTGGGCAAATCGCCGTGAGGGCGCGCAGCGCGTGAGCAACACAGCCAACACCAAGTCGGAGGCTACGAAAGCTGGCCGCGCGATGCGCAGCGGGAGAAGACCGAGCACATTATCCACGGCAAGAACGGGGAGTCCAGAGCCGCAACAGCTAGCAACGACCCGCGACGCTCAAAAGGCTGATTTGGGCATCCCCCCGCTGAGCGGACACCTGACCCAGGCTGCGGCCTGGAAGGGAGTCCATCATGGGATCACAGCGCCGGCGGTTCTCGCCGGAGTTCAAGCGTGACGCAGTCGCGTTGCATAGGTCGTCGGGTCGCTCGATCGCGGCGGTAGCGAAGGAGCTGGGTGTCGGCGAGTCGAACCTGGGCGGTTGGCTCGCGAAGGATCGTGAGCGACGCGCCTCGGCGGACCCGGTTGGGTACGCGGTCGAGGTTGCGGAGTCCGAAGAAGTGAAGCGTCTTCGTCGCCGGGTCGGCGAACTGGAGGTGGAGCGCGAGATCCTGAAACGATCCATGGTCTTCTGGGTGAAGGAGTCGAACGCGTGAGGCTCTACGCGTTCGTCGATGCCCAGAAGACCGACTTCAAGATCGCCACGCTGTGCCAGGTGTGTGAGGTGTCCACGTCGGGCTACTACGACTGGGTCGCCCGAGTCGCGGCTGGCTCGTCCGACGCGGAGCGCGACGACGTCGTGCTGCTCGAACGCATCCGGAAGATCCACAAGAAGTCGCGAGGCCGCTACGGCGAACCACGCATCACCGCGCAGCTGGCTCGTGATGGTGTCTGGGTGAACCACAAGCGCGTCGAGCGGCTGATGGCCGAGAACGGGATCACTGGGCGTTGTGGGCGCAAGAAGGTGCGCACCACGGTGAGGGACCCGGCCGCGGTGCTCGCCGGCGACCTGGTCAACCGGTGCTTCGACCAGACGGTGCTCGACACGCTCTGGGTGGGCGACGCGACCTACATCCCGACCGACGAAGGCTGGTTGTACCTGGCCACCGTGATCGACGCGTGCTCCCGCCGGTTGTTGGGCTGGTCGATGACCGATCACCTGCGCACCGAGCTGTGCCTCGACGCGCTCGAAGCCGCGGTCGACACCCGCGGCGGCAAGCACTACATCGACGGTGTGATCTTCCACTCCGACCACGGTTGTCAATACACCGCCGACTCGTTCCGCGACACATGCGTCGAGCTCGGAATCACCCAATCGATGGGCATCGTCGGTGACAGCTACGACAACGCCATGGCCGAGTCGTTCTTCGCCTCGCTCAAACGCGAACTCGTCGACGACGAACACTTCGCCACCCGAGCCGAGGCACGCGCCGCGGTGTTCGAGTGGCTCATCTGGTACAACATCGACCGGCTCCACAGCAGCCTCGAGTACCGTCCGCCAGTCGAGTACGAACAGCACCTCAACAACCACCTACAACAAGCAGCATGAGTGTCCGCTCGGCTGGGGGAAGTTCAGATTCGATCAAGCGCGCCAGTATCGTCTCGCGCGGCGTGTTGCGATGCGGCCGCAGCCGCTCGTACGAGACGCTCGACTACGCATCCGGAGCAAGACCGCCGGGCTTCCTCCTCATGACGCTGCGGGATTGGGCGCTCATTTGATGCGCGGATGTTCGCGCGCCAACATCAGAGTCCATGGCACCAACCGCAAAGCTCATCGCCGAATGGCCCCGGTCGTCCGCGCGGGCATGCGCCTGGTTCACATCGGAGCAGCTCTCATACCGCGGTTTGTGCGCGTGGAATCACACGACGGAAGACGCGATGACGGCAACAAGGATCGTCGTTACCGAAACCCCTAACGGCGTGCAAGATGCTCGTGCCTGCCGCGAGGAGTGCTACTTGTCGGTACTGCGCTACGTGGTCAATAGGGCATAAACAGACGCGTTCAGTCGTCGATCAGGGCACGCAGTTGCTCTGCTCCAAGACGGCGAGCTGGATCGGCGCGACCACCGGGAAAACTCACGCCTTCTTCGGCCAGGCTCCCTTCCCGCCTTCGGTCATCAGCGGGCGTTCACTTGTTGCTTCGAATCTGACCGCAACGCGCACGCGGAGCACTCTTCTCCGTCGATCACCCCACGCACACTTCGCATACACGCAGGTACCGTGGCCGCGTGGCGACGATCGAGTACCGGTGCCCCACGCACGGCAGAGTCGACCCGGTTGACGAAAGCGCGGCGGTTCCAGTGTGTTCGCTACTGCTCAGCCGAACGATCGCGGGCAAGGTCTCATCGAGCCATGCGGCCATCCCTTCACCGCGTACTTCGAGTAGCGTAGCAAGGTCTCAGATTTCAAAGGCCCTTTTGGCTCTTTTTTTGGGGCGGCGCGCGGTGCTAAGACGCTAGGTGCGCTCGGGAAGCGAGCGGTTCGTCTGGGGCTGGGACACCAAGCACCGGAGGGTGAGAGTTGACTCTGCATGCGAGCGCCAACTCGGAATCGTTGAAAGCCGCACACGCGCGGGGTTTCGCGTTGATGCAACGTGAACTCGACACTGGTCAGCTCGCCTGGACGTGGGTACCGCCCGATGGCGAACCTCAACCGCGTTTCTTGACGCGGCGCGAGGCGATTGCGTACATGGACGAGAAGTTGCAAGCTCTCGAGAGTTGACAGGGGGCGACGCTCGGTTCGGGCGCGATTCCCGCGCTGATGCAGGAGCCGTTGTTCTCACATGGAACGGCTTGTCAAGTGGTGATGCGATCTTGCTTCGGGGCGCGTTGGGCCGAGGGGCTGGACGGTTGGATGAATTGTTGAGCAGACGGGACGGCGTTGGGGTCGGGTGGCGGCTGCTACGCGGTTCCCCGGCGTGCCGGCCGGGTGGGTGGTGGTCGTGGCGGGTGGTGCAGGACGCGTCGGCACCATGTGGGTCGGCTGTCCGCCACTCTCACGTGCGCGGGTCGGAACCGCAGTGTGTTCATGCGCAGGTGGTTGCCCCATACTGTGCACGCCGATGACCGTCCGGAGACGGTGGTGCGTAGAACAACTCGGGGATCGGTGTCTGCGGAGGCGGTAGCCGACGCGTCCTGCGATCGGGCGCGCGTGGTTCCTCGAGCCGATCGGCGAGGAACACGCGCGTCGTTCATGGTCAGGCGGTCATCTCGGCCCACACG
>JALYLU010000017.1:11561-18111 GCA_030774075.1 Actinomycetota bacterium
TGCCGGGGATCGGTCCTGCAGCGGCGGTGCGTCGACACGCCAGGTAGTCCACGGTCACCTCGACGTCACCATCATCGAGTCGACCCTGGAGTTCATGGTCAGGCGGTCATCTCGGCCCACACGAACCCGGCGAGTTCGCGGGCGACCGCGGTGGCGACGACGGTGCGACGGTCTTTGCGTGCCGCGAGGCGACGGAACCGTCCACACAACCGGACCTGGGCATTCCAGGCACGAGCAACGACGTCAGGCGCGACGCCTTCGTGGCGGCGGGCCAGGTCGGGACTGACTCGGGCTGGATACTGGTATGCCCACGCGGCTTCGACGAGGATGTTGCGGACATGGGCGTTGCCGGATTTGGTGATCCCGTAACGCGATGTGGTCGCCCCGGTGGAGTATTCGGCCGGGACGAGACCGACGAATCCCATGAACTTCGCGGGCGCGGGGAACCGTCGCCAGTCGCACACCTCGCATGCCAGTCCGAGCGCGCTGAGCGGCGCGATGCCTCGATAGGCGCCGAGACGAGCGACGTCGTCAGCGAAGAGACCGGTGTCGAAGAACCCGGCGAGGTCAGCGTCGATCGCGCCGACACGCAACTCGCGTTCTTCGACACTGGCGAGCAGATGAGCGAACGTGGCCCGGGTCCCCACCTCATCGAACGTGAGTGACCGCAGCCACCGTCGATGCTTGATCGTCCAGGTCGTCCCGTCGCGATAGATGAGATGGTGACGCAACAAGAACGAACCGAGACGCTGACGGGCCCGACGACGATCCGCGACCGACGCGGCCCGCAACCGCGACAAATCCCGACAGCCTTCCTCTTCGCGGGTCGGGACCCGCACCGTGACGAGCTCACCAGCACGGTAGAGACGCACCAGCCGTCTGGCGTCGCGGCGATCAGTCTTGACCTTGTCGCCCGGCGCGACCGGAACCAACGACGGAGCGATCACCTCACAGTCGACATCCATCGACACGAGCAGACGGTGTAGCTCATAGCCGGTCGGGCCCGCCTCGTAACACGCCCTCAGCCGGGCCGGGCCACCCAACCTCGACACCAGACGACGGATCGACACCTCATCATGAGCGATCTTCTCCAACCGGGGTGTCGCCTCCGACACCCCGTCCAACACCCCCACCGCGATCGCGTCCTTCGCGACATCGAGCCCTACCCACTTCACACCCTCACGCGGCATTCTGGTCACGGACACGGCCGGCTCCTTTCGTCCATGTGGCTCCGTCCATCAGCGATGGTGGATGACCCACGCATCAAATCAGGACGGGAGCCGGCCGTTCCATTACAACTGTGCGCGTCTGCAAGATTTGGGCGAGAGGGATCGAAATCTAGTCGGCAAAGACATCCCGGCTGTGCTGGATGAAGAAGGTGTGGTCGTGACCCTTGTTCGGATCCTTGGGGTTGTAGTGCGCCTTCGAGCTTCCGTCGGGGACATGCTCTTCGGAATAGATCGCTCCGACCGGACACACGTCGGGCTGATAGCACGCGGTACATGACGTGCACTCATCGGTGTTCACATACAAGATGCTGTCTTCGAAGATCGCGATCGCCGCCGGGTTCGGCTGATGGGTATTTTCGGTGACGCCACTACCAGCCTCGACCTCAGAGAACAGCACGCTCTTCTCAAGATCGAACTCGTAGATGCACTGCACGGGACAGACATCCACGCACGCACGATCCTTCACGTCGATGCAGGCTTCGGTGATGATGGCGATCCCAGACATGGGCGGCTCCCGGGGGAGGTCGTGGTTAGGGCGGCGGTCGTCGGCGTCCTTCGGTCCGGCCGCTCTCGACGCGCAGCTCGTAGGCGGGTTGGGTTGCGGTAGTCGGTCCGCGCACGACGGTGCCGTCGGTGATCCGGAAGGTGCTGCCGTGCCAGGGGCAGCGCACGCAGCCGTCGACGAGATCTCCTTCGTGCAGCGGGCCGCCGAGGTGGCTGCAACGGTCATAGAGCGCGGCTGGTCCGCCGTCAGCGTCGACGGCGGCGAGGGGGGCGCCGTCGAGGTGGGCGAGGGTGGGTTTCTCGTTGTTGAGCGTGCCGTTGACGGTGATCTCGCTCCATTGGGTGTTCGCGGGTGCGGCGGCGGCCTGGTTGACACCGGCGGCGCGCCGGTACGTGAGGTGGCCGCCGAGGAACCCGCCGATGGTCGCCGTGGTGGCGCCGGCCATCCCGAGGGCGATACCTCTGCCGCGGTGGCCGCGTCGCCGGGCGAGGAAGGACAGGCCGTAGAGGGTGGTGGCGGCCACGTTGGCGAGGGCGTGGACGACGCCGGTGCGGCGTTCGGGTTCGTTGAGCTCGGACCAGTCGGCGAGGCCGGCGGCCGCGGTCGGCAGGGCGATGGCGACGCCGATGCCGACTAGCGCGTCGGCGGCCGGGCGGGCGCGACGGCCACCGACGAGGTCGAGCACGAACGCGCTGGTCCAGAACCCGATGGGCAGGTCGGTCAGCACGGGGTGAAGAGGGTGGCCGAGCCAGACGCCGTGCAGGATGTCCTTGATCGGGCCGCGTTGCAGCAGCGCGGCGACGGCCCGGTGGACGGGTTGGGCGAGGTGGTCGAGGGCGTGGGTTGCCTCGAGACGTTCGCCGAGGTTCCGGGGGTCCATGCGTCCGCCCTCAGCTACGATGATCGTTGTCGGGGTTGGCGGCGTCTTTGGTGTCAATGGTTGGCATCGTGGCTCCTCTCATCGGCTCGGGCCGCCACAGGCGTAGGCGCCGGGGCGCCGGCCCGGGTCGGGCTCGATCTACGGCGCAGGGCTCATCTCGGCCAACACCGACCGCTCGCCGCTGCGACGGTCGTGCACGTACGCGGCGTTGCCGCACGCGGCGGTCACACCGCGGATCGCGATGCCATGCTGCTCGATCAGGGTGCGGAGCACGATGCCGGTCTCGCCTCCGAAAGAGCCACAGAGTCGCACCGAGACGCCGAGCGTGGCCAGCATGCGCGCGATCCAGAAACCCTGCCCGCCGGGATGGATGTGGATGTCGTCGGCGGACGCCTTGTGCTCGATCGTCACCGTTAGCAGCGGCGACGGCGCGAAGACCACCACGGAAGGCATGGGCTCAGCGCTTCTCGGCCTTGCCGCCCTTGAACAGCTCGCGCCAGTCCTTCGCGGAGATCTCGACGCCGAACTTCTTCGCAGCCGCCTGGATCCGCTTCCACGCACGATCGCGTTCAGCGTCGCTGACGTCCTCGACCTGGTCGAATCGAGCGACGGCATTGCGAACATGCGTCGCATCGGTCAACGGCTCCTTGCGCTCCTTCGGGAACGCGAACTTGGTGCTGCTCAACCGGTTCTGCTCCCGGGTGCTGAGGCCCCTCGAGCGGCGCGGGACCTCTTCTCCGCGCGCGCGGACGCCCTGGGCCTTACGGGCCTTCGTGAGGTTGCGCCGTGCTGCCTCTTTCTGCCTCGTCGTCGCCATTCGACATCCTCCTCGGTCCGTCACCGCGACCACACCGTAGTGGCCGCTCCATCAGCGACAGGATCTCCTCGACTCCCCGGTGTCCCAGATACTCACGCCGCACGACGTATTGCTCAACTCGTTCAAGCCGATCGAGCTCGGGGGCAAGGCGGTCAAGCAGTTTATGGCCGACCGAAAGAAGTACGGGGGTGCGACCGGTGTGCCTGCCTTCGGCGACTACACCGGGTATGTCACGTGCGACATCGCGGTGACTGGCCTCGAGCTCGCGGGAAAGAATCCCACCCGGAAGAGCTTCATCGACGGCTTGCGCGGCGCGGGCGAATACGACGCGGCCGGGCTCACCTGCGCGCCGTACGACTTCAGCGTGGCCAACTACGGCAAGATCAACCCGACCAGTTGCCAGTGGTTCACGGCGCTGAAGAACGGCAAGTTCGTGGTGCTGAACAACGGCAAGCCGCTCACCGGCAAGTTGGTGGGTGACCCGGCGTTGATCGCGAAGTACACCGCCGGCGGCGGGGGCATTACGACCACGACCTTGGCGGGTGGATGACGCGAAGGAGCACTGATGCTCCCGTAGCACTCACAGACCAAGGAGCAAGACGGGGGCGACGGAAAAGTTCGTTGCCTCTCCGCCCACCCTGCGAGCATGGCTGACGGAGCATCGACCTTCGCATCGCGATGGGGCTCTTCGTGGCGTGGCGGGTGCTCCCCGAGATTGCTTACCTGCTCGAGCCGGCGGCGCGTGGACCCGGAGGGGCAGTGGTTGCAAGTGCCGATCGTTAGCGTCGACCACGCGTCGCTGAAGGCGGGCGTCGCGATGCGTGTTTGCTTCGTCCGCTCTGATGGCGGCGAGGCGCTGCCTGCGTTCACGCCGGCACGACGCGCGACAGCGCGCGAAACGAGTCGATGAGACCCGATAACTCGCGAGGTTTCGCTCGCGCCGACTCGTTGTTGGCGGCCGATCTCCGACAGGTAGCACAGCGCTCAGGTCCAGAGTGCGGTACTGGTCCACTTTGCGGAACGAATCGGACACAGGTCGAGCGGCTTGCCCGGCTGGATTGCAGCGGCGAGACTCGTCGAGCCTCCCCGCCTCCAAAACGCCAGGGGGGGTGCGTTGACGATGCCTCCTGGCCCACCCAACCGGGAGGCCTCGTCGCGTGAGGTCAGTTTGGAGAACATAAGTGTCTCACCCCCTCCTTCATGATGAGGGCATGAACGAACTCTCCACCGAGAAGCGGGCCACGATCCTCTCGATGATCTGCGAAGGCATGAGCATCCGGGCCACCGCCCGCGTCGTCGGAGTGTCCAAGAACACCGTCACGAAGCTGATCATGGACGTAGGCGACGCCTGCTCCCGCTACCAGGACGAGGCGTTCCGCAACCTCAACTCCGCCTTCGTGGAAAGCGACGAGATTTGGAGCTTCGTCGGCTGCAAGGAAGCCAACAACACCAACGACGATCCCGCCCAGGGCTCGATCTGGACCTGGACCGCTCTGGACGCCGATTCCAAGCTCATCATCACATGGCTTGTCGGGGACCGCAGTTCCGACAGCGCACACGTCTACCTGAGTGACCTGGCCTCCCGGCTGAGTCACCGAATCCAACTCTCGACCGATGGCTGGAAGGCGTACAGCCACACCGTCCGCCTCGTTTTCGGAACCCAGGGCGGCGTCGACTGGGGCACGATCATCAAGACGTTCGGCGGCGGCGATGACGACCACCGCTACTCCCCGGCAGAGTGCTCCGGATCGAGGCGTCAGCGGAAGTTCGGCAACCCCGACCTGGGCCGCGTGAACACCAGCTACGTCGAGCGTCAGAACCTCTCGATCCGCATGGGCTCGCGGCGCTACACGCGCCTCACCAACGCGTTCTCCAAGAAGATCGAGAACCACTGCGCCGCAACCGCGCTGCACTTCGCCTTCTACAACCTCTGCCGCGACCACGGCACGCTCAACAAGAAGTACGGGACCAAGACAACCCCGGCGATGGCCGCAGGCGTAGAGGACCACGTTTGGACCGCCGCCGAGCTGGTCGGTCTGCTCGACCGCTACGAAGCGATCGCCGCGTAAATCAGCGGTCGTCCTTGTGGCGCTCGGCGTGGCCCTTCTCGACCTCGCGCACCGCGTCGTACGCTCGCTGCGAGAAATCACGCGGACCAGGCTTGGTTGACTTCTCGTCATTCGGGCGCTTGTCGACTGGCTTCTTCTTCTTCGCCATACGTCACCTACCGTACCGGTCGCCCGCTCATCCACCAGGACTACTCCGAGCCCGAATTTTGCGAATGAGCAACAGCAGTCGTAAATACCCGACGATCGCCAATATCAGAAAGAAGATGGCACCAACGACCGATGCCACGGCGAGGGCGAAGAACGTCGCGTGGTCGCCTTTGCTCAGGTTCTGGGTTTTGAGCGTGCCCCAGCAGGAGAGAAACGCGCCGATTGCAACTCCGAGGAAAGCGACTGCACATTCGGTCCGACGCCTCGGAGCGTTGTCAGTTCTTCGTCCATCACCGGATGCATCACGATGTCCCGATGGCGCAGTTCAACGCTGACGGGCTCGTGCGCGTCGAATGTGGGTGTCGGCGCAGGTACCGTGACAGGGCCGGGCGGCGGCGCGGGAGGCAGTCCGGGAAGGGGCTCATCCGCCATTGGGCGTCCCCAAGTGCGCTGGGAATAGGTCTGCCAGACCGAGCTTGAGCGCGTTGAAGAAGATCTCGTGACCGCAGGTGGCACATACGAGAATCACGCTCGGCAGAATCTCTCCACCCAAGACAGCAAGACCGGTCGTGCTGAGGCTCAAAGACGCGAACCCGCCAGCGATTTCGAAACTGTTGTGGCCGCACGCGTAGCACGTCAGTCCGGGTGCCTTCTCTTGGACGGCGGCACCGATACGGGCAACTACTTCCTGGGAGAACGGCATCCCAGGACACTACGGGCACTGTCCGTTTTGTGCCCGAGCCTGGACCACTACCCAACACCGCCCGAGGCGCAACCGAGATGTTCGCAGCGCGTCGTATCGACCGTTCAACGACGACGAGGCCGGCCGATGTCGCCGTGTCGGCGCCGGACCTCTTGCTCGGCGGCCTCCACTGCGTCTTCCTCCGGCTTGCTTCCGGTTTT
>JALYLU010000018.1 GCA_030774075.1 Actinomycetota bacterium
TGCGGCGCTTGCCGGTCTTGGTAGGTCCGGCGTGCAGGCCGCCTGCCTCGCTCGCGTCGCACGATGAACGCTACCGACCGGGACCGCCCGTTGAGGGTGTCGACTGGATCCTTCCGACGCATGTGGCCAGGGTCGTCGACCTCGGAGCCGGTACTGGCGCGTTGACCAGGCTCCTGGTTGGCCGAGCCGACGAAGTCGTCGCGATCGAACCCGACGATCGCATGCGGTCCGTGCCTGATGCGGCCTTCCGCGAACATCACGAGTAACGCGCGGTCCGACGGCATCGCGTTGTCATCTCGATGAACAGTCCCTGGCTGGATAGCGCCGTTACGCGTTCGAGGAATGCGTGTCCGGTTCGAGGATGGCTGTGATGCTCTCCGCCAGCTGGACGCTTTCCTCGGCCGCGACTTTGTTGAACGGTGCATCGAGCACGTCGTCGGGCCAGTCCTTCACGATGTCCGACGCCCACTCCACCCACCGGGCGACCGTGACGTAGAACTCAGTGAGGAAACGCCCCCCGAGTTGGTTCAGCGCCGCCCGTTGCGGGAACAAACCGCGGCCCTCCAGATAGGCGCGACCAGTGGCGAGGTTCTCCTCGTTCTGATCGAGCACCCACGAACGGGCCGCGTCGAGATTGGCGAAGATGTCGGCCTTGGTGCCGCTGTCCGAGAAGCTGATCTTCAACAGCTGCTCGAACTCCAACACCGGCCCATCGCCCGGCTGCTGAAGCCACGCGGCAAGGGCACGACGGCCTTTCGCGGTGATCGTGTAGCGGGTGCGCCGGCGGCGGCCGACCGAGTCGTCGGTCGCCCGCGCGAAGCCGTGGGCCACGAGCTTCTTCGGCTCCTCGTACAGCTTGCTCTGGGCGCGCGGCCAGATGCGACGCATGCTCCGATCGACCTGCTGCACGAGCTCATGGGTGGTCCACGGCTTCACCGCCAGCAGACCGAGGATCGCGTAGGACGTCGTGGTCATTGTCGGCGCGCTTGACATGATTCTCCCTTTGGGAGACACTCAATCTCCCAAAGGGAGAATAGCAGGAGGAGTGCCGTGGCCGCGACCAATGCAATGCAGGTTGACGGGTCGAACACGCAGCAGTTGCGGGCCTGGGACGGCGACGAGGGTGCCTACTGGGCCGCGCACGCCGACCACTTCGACCGGTCCGCGATCCCCTACCACCGGAGGTTGCTCGCCTCGGCCTCAATCGGTGAAAGCGATCGCGTGCTCGACATCGGATGCGGTACCGGTCAGACCAGCTTGCTCGCGGCCCGAGCCGCGACGAATGGGTCTGCGTTGGGCGTGGACCTGTCGTCTCACATGCTCGCGTACGCGCGGCGCCGCGCCGCCGATGAGGGCATCGAAAATGTGTCCTTCGAGCAGGCCGACGCCCAAATCCACCCGTTTGAGACCGCCGCCTTCGACGTCGGAATCAGCAACACCGGCGCGACGTTCTTCGGCGACCTCGTCGCGGGGCTCACCAACATCGGCCGAGCGTTACGCCCAGGCGGACGCCTCGCGCTCCTCACGTGGCAACCACTGCCGAACAACGAATGGGTCCGCGAATTCACCGGCGCGCTCGCCGCGGGACGCGACCTCCCGGCGCCGCCTCCGGACGTACCGAGCCCCTTCGCGCTTTCTGACCCCGACCGCGTTCGCAGCATTCTCACGAGCGCCGGCTTCACCCACATCGAGCTCGAAGGCACAAGCGAGGGCATGTGGTTCGGCACCGACGCCGTCGACGCCTACCGGTTCGTGCTCGGCCTGCTCGGCTGGATGCTCGAAGGCCTGGACGACGACGGACGAGCGCGCGCCCTCGACGCATTGCATTCCACCATGGCCAAACACGAGACCCCCGATGGAGTGATCTTCGACTCGGCAGTTTGGGTCATCCGAGCGACGCGCCCGTGACTGCCCTGGACAATCGCGTGCTCGGCAACACCGACCGACAGCCGCGGCCCAGCGCCACGGCTCGACACCTGATCACATCAACCTCTGGAGGTCCGACCGATGAGCTACTTCGCCGTCATCCGCGAAGCCGGGGCCGCGTGGACAGATGGGAGCGGCACGTTCGACCAGCCAGCCGTCAACGACCACGCGACGTTCATGAACGCGCTCGCTGACAAGGGCTTCGTGCTCTTCGCCGGGCCACTTGCCGGCAGTGAACACGGGCGCATCCGCGTCCTGTTGATCGTCGATGCCGCAGATGAAGCCGAGATCCACCGACGACTCGCCGACGACCCCTGGGCCCTCGCACAGCAACTCGTGACCGTCAGCATCGAGCCGTGGAACATCTTCGTCGGCGCGCAGCGCCTCGCCGCGGTACAGCTCGCTCGGCCGTGAGCGACCCGGCTCTCGTCAATGCGCGCAACAGCACCGAGAGCGGTGACGGAAGGGGCCGTCAGGAACTTGTGTCATGGCGTGATCGAGAGGGTCCACGACCTGGGGGTCGGGACCGGGGAGCGCATGAGATTGACGCTTTTGATAGGCGGTGGCGGACGCGCCTTGGGTGGTGGTAGACCGAGTTGTCGCTGCGACGGGGAGGGCTGACGATGGCGGGCATCGCCAAGAAGAGCTTCGATTCCGCGGATGAGATCCGTACGCCTGATAAGGCACGCATCGAGGTCGTCGACCTCGGGTCCGCGAAGGCGATGCGCATGACGGCGCAACCTGGCTGGCGGTGGTCTGAGTCGGTTAAGCCCGTCGCCGGGACCGACACTTGCCGCGCCCGACACGTTGGCACTGTCACTGCGGGCACGTTGCGTGTACGTCACGACGACGGCACCGAAGAGGACCTCACGCCTGGTGCGGCATACGTGATCGAACCCGGCCACGACGCCTGGGTGACGAGCGCCGAACCATTTGTCTCGTTCGAGTTCGAGAGCGCAACCGCCGAGACTTACGCCAAGCCGTCGTAGCTTCTATCTGCCGATGCAGCGTCCGGCGCGCGCACAATGGCCGGGGAAGACGCGCACGATCCCGTCCACAATCGACTCGCGCTTAAGAGAACAGACGGCGACTCCATCGCCGTCTCCAGATTGTCGCCGAGTCTTCGGCCAAGCGCCAGAGACTCTCGCACACCGGAGAACGGTGACAGATTGCGCGCTCGCGAGCGGCACGGTCGAGCACCCATGAGTTGCTTTGGCGCGTCAACGGCCTGGGTCATCTACGTCTGGCAGATCCGCGCAGCAACAGGCAGGGGATTTGCAGAGCGCGACCCGCGCGCCCGCGTCCACGATGCAGCCGCAGTCCGCACACCGCATCCTCGCGTCGGAGAGCGTGCTGGTGGATCGGCAACCGAGTGCTCGCGGTCCTACGCTCGGGCAATGGAGTGCTACTGCTGCGGCCAGGAGCGTGACCAGTCGATGATGGCCCGCGCTCCGGTGTTCCCTCGGGCTGGCGGCGCGGGTCGCGTCGTTTGCCTATCCCGTCACCGACCTGATGTTGGTCGCCCTGGCGGTGCGCCTGCTTGCGGGCGCCGGCCGCCGAGGTGCGTCCTTCTACCTCCTCACCGGAGGGCTCATCCTTCTCGCAGTCACTGATTCGCTGTACGGCTGGCTCAACCTGCACGGCATCGCCTACGGATCGGGATCGCTCGTCGAAGGCGGTTGGCTCCTGTACTACGTCACTGTGGGCGCGTGCGGCCTGCATCCATCGATGCGCGGGTTGGCGGCGCCGATTCCACGGGAGAGGGTTACGCACTCGCGCATCCGGTTGTCCGTCCTCGGCGCGGCCGCGCTGGCTTGTCCCGTGCTCCTGGTCACCGAATCCGTCCTCGGACAGCGCATCCAGGCGTCTCCGATCGCACTCGGTTCGATCGCGGCCTTCGTCCTCGTCCTGTGGCGACTAGCGGACGTGATGCACCACCAACAAGCGGCCGAGGCGCAGGTCCAACACCAGGCGTTTCATGACGCCCTCACCGGGCTCGCCAATCGCTCCCTGTTCTACGACCGGCTCGAGCACGCAAATGATCTCAGCCGTCGCGAGCTTCGCGGCCTGGCCGTCCTGCTGATCGACCTCGACAAGTTCAAGCCGATCAATGACAGTCTCGGCCACGCGGCAGGCGACGAGCTCCTCGTCGCGGTCGCCCACCGGATCAGGGGCTGCCTTCGTGCGAATGACACCGCAGCCCGTCTCGGTGGAGACGAATTCGTGGTGCTGGCTGAAGGGGTGACCACCGTGGATGACGCCCGCGAGGTTGCGGAACGAGTGATCGGTGTGCTGGCCGAGCCGTTCCTCCTGGCCGGCGCGAAGGTGTCAGTAGGCGCCAGCATCGGGGTTGCCTTCGCGCCCACCGGTGCCGGCATGGCCGACGAGCTGCTCAACAACGCCGACGCCGCCATGTATGCCGCCAAGCGCGCCGCGGCCGGGACCTACCGTGTCTTCGAGTTGTCGATGCTCGCCTCGATGAACTCCGTCGACCACATCGGCCTCGATGCCGAGATCCTCCCGGCTGCGCTCTAACGCGCGCACGCCACCAAGGGAAACGGCTATTTCGGCGAACGTGATCCCGTTTCTCTTGGGGCACTGCAACACTTCGCGATCGGTCGGCGTGTAGGTGGTGTGCGGATGGATCGATCCGAGACGAGCGACGAGTGTGAGGACGCCACCTTCGCCGTGCTGTATCAGACGCAATTCCCGGTTCTGATGCGGGTGGCCTTCCTCATGACCGGCTCGAATGAGACGGCTGAGGACGTGGTGCAAGACACGTTCATCCGTTGCCGATCACGTCTCGGCGACCTCGAACACCCTCCGAGCTATCTCCGTGCAGCCGTGATCAACGAGTGCAGGTCGGTGTATCGCCGATCTCGCCGGCGCCGGGTCGATTCCCAAGACGTCAAAGACGAGCTCCCAGCAGACCTCGTCGACCTGCGAGACGCGTTGGGTCGACTGCCTTGGCGTCAGCGCGCCGCGATTGTCTTGCGGTACTTCGTCGATGTGCCCGAGAGCGACATCGCGGAGTTTCTCGCGTGCAAACCGTCGACCGTGCGCAGCCTGATCCGGCGCGGCGTCGCGACCCTGAGAGAGGTACTGGAATGACGGGCACCCCGATTGAACAGCGCCTGCGCGAGCAGTTGACCCGACTCTCCGATTCTGCCGCCTCGGTCCCGCGTCAGCACGTTCCCTCGGTCTTCGTGGCGCACGGCGTACCGCGCCGACCCCGCCGGCTTATTGCGGCGATCGCGGTGGCGGCCGTTGTCGTGACCACGGGTGCGGTCGCCTTCGTCGCGCTGCGAGATGGCAAAACTCCGAATCGCGTGCGCGTGGTCGGATCTGTCGGGGAAGACGCATCCGCCGAGAAGGCCATCCGTACGGCGTTCCTGGGCTGGATGAACGCACAGCCCCATGACGACATCAGCGAATACGTCGAGGACCACGCGTCGATCCTCGAGTCGCTCCGCCAGGGCATGGCGCAACACAGCTCCGCAGGCCTCGCCAAGTACTCCGGTCGGGTCGAGTCGGTACAGATCGTCGACGCGACGCATGCCGCCGTGCGCTACACCATCCTCTTCGGCGGCAATCCGAATTTCGCCGACCAACCCGGCGAGGCGATCAAGATCGACGGCGTGTGGAAGGTGTCGCGAGACACCGTCTGCAACCTGCTCACCTTCGGCGGGATCACATGCCCGCCTCGCAGCACATCAACGACTGGTGCCGGCGGCTGACGCGGACGCCCGATCGTCGGCGCCGTGGTTGACAACGGGGACGCACGGCGCTCTTATTGCGGGCGGGGTGAGGTTCTCGTGTGGGCTCTAGGGGCGACGGTTCGCGGTCGGGCGCGCGTCAGGTTGCGGTTCGTCGCGGTGGTGTTGCTGGTGGCGGCCGGCGTTGCGGTCCCCTTGACTGCCTCGGCGTCAGCGCCGGTGCCGCACGGGGTAGGCCCGCCATTCTTGCCCGTCCCGAGCCCCAACCCGAGCGGCACGACGGACAGCGTCTTGAACGACGTGTCCTGCACCAGCAGCGTCAACTGCTTCGCCGTCGGCTTCGGGGGCGGCACGCTGGTTGAGCGTTGGAACGGCACCAGCTTGGCGATCGTGCCGAGCCCCAACCCGCCCGGTGCGCTGTACGGCGTGTCGTGCACCAGCACCACGAACTGCTTCGCCGTCGGCTACGGAGACAGCTCGGACGCTGACGTCCCGCTGATTGAGCGTTGGAACGGCACCAGCTGGGCGATCGTCCCGAGCCCCAACCCCAACCCGGTCGGTTGGGGGAGAGCAACCCTCTACGGCGTCTCGTGCACCAACACCACCAGCTGTTTCGCCGTCGGAGAGGTCGGCCACGGCCACGGGCCCTTCTTCACCCTGGTCGAACGTTGGAACGGCACCAGCTGGACGCTAGTTCCAAGCCCCAGTCCCGACCCCGGCGGCGCGCCGAACAGTGCGCTGCACGGCGTGTCGTGTACCAGCACCACGAACTGCTTCGCCGTCGGAAACGTTCACGACGTGTTCGAGACCCATCCCGACTTCGGCTTTGTTGAGCGTTGGAACGGTGCCAGCTGGGCAATCGTCCCGAACCCAAGCCCGGGCCCGACGGGCGAGACGGCCAGTGCGCTGTACGGCGTGTCGTGCACGAGTACCACCAGCTGCTTCGCCGTCGGAGCCTCCGTGGGCGGGGCGCTGGTTTCGCGTTGGAACGGCACGAGCTGGGTGATCGTTCCCAGCTCCAACCCGACCCGCGCGCGGGGATCTCAGCTGCACGGCGTCTCGTGCACGAGCACCACCAGCTGCTTCGCCGTCGGACACTCTTCCAACAGTTCTTTGACCAACGTCATGCTGGTCGAGCGTTGGAACGGCATCGGCTGGGCGATCGTCCCGAGCCCCAACCCGAGCGGCGCGCAGGGGACCACCCTTCTCGGCGTGTCGTGCACGAACACCAGCAGCTGCTTCGCCGTCGGATACCGCGGATCCGACAGCGGCTCCCTCACATTGGTCGAGCGCCGGAGGTGAGCGCGTTCTCGCTGCTCGGCTGATGCAGCATGGGAGCGATGCTCGGTTGCGCGTTCGGGGAGCCAGTTGTTCGGCGGAGAGGGCCGCGTCGGGTGTTTGCCGCGGTGTTCGTCGGGCTGTCCTCCTGCGCGTCGGCCCCCGCGGCGAGGTCGGCCGGTTCGACCACTCCCGTCGTCTCTTCGGTGACATCGACCGAGGCAACAGTGTCGTCAACGATCTTCGTCGCGCCGGCGGCGGGGCCACCGGAGTTCTTGTGGGGTTATGGCGATCCACTCGTGTGTGGTCCACCGCGCCCGGCCGAAACGCGCCAAGCCGTCGACGCGAACCGTCGCGGTGGTCCGCTGGCGCTTCCCGTGTCGGTGCGCCACGAGCGCATCTTGCTCGTCGGTGACTCGACCGCGTGCAGTCTCTGGCCGGGCTTGAGCGCGGCGGCGAGCTCGGTCGGCATGGCGACCTACCAGGGGGTCGTGTTCGGGTGCGGCATCGCCAGCGACGAGATCACGACGACCCGCAACGAATCGATCACCCCGCATTCGCAGCGTTGCCACGCGCTCGTCGACTGGGCTGTGCGCAACGCGCTCGCGCGTGCGCGACCCACAATCGTGATCTGGATGAGCGTCTGGGAGAAATCCGATCTGGTGATCCGTGGCCACACCATCGTTGCGGAGACGCCCCGGTGGGAAGCGGAGATCATGTCTCGCATGGATGCCGCGCTCGCTCGGCTCACCGCCGGAGGTGCCCGCGTCGTCGTCGTCACCGAGGCGGCGCCCGCGCCGAACCCGGCGCAACGTAGCGAGACAACCGACCGGAAGGCCGACGACGCCGGCTACGTCCGCCTCGACACGCTCCTGCGAAAATTCCAAGCGCGACATCCCGACACAGTGACGCGGGTGGATCTCGCGGCGAAGCTCTGCCCGCGCGGGCCACCGTGTCCCGCGTTCGTCGCCGGAACACAGCCGCGGCCGGACGGCCGGCATTTCCCGCCATCCGCCGCAACCTGGGCCGCACGGTGGCTCCTGTCGCAGCTGTTCTCAACCCGCACCATGAACCTGCCATCGCGTTCGTGACGCAATCACCGCCCCTCGACTGGTGCGCTCCGGCGCGGGCAGGCTGGAACACATGCCAACCGTCGATCTGGAAGCCGTCACGATCGCGTACGACGTCTACGACTCGGATGATCCCGACCCCGATGCCGAACCGATCGTGCTCATCTGCGGCTGCGGCGGACCGGCCGCGGGCTGGTTCGGGATCGTCCCGGCCCTGACCGCCGCGGGGTACCGGGTCGTGACGTTCGACAACCGCGGGATGGCACCGTCGTCGTCACCGCCCGCGCCCTACACCGTCGCGGACCTCGTCGCCGACACGCTCGGGCTGTGCGACCATCTCGACATCCGGACCGCGACGTTCGTCGGCCACTCCATGGGCGGCTGGGTCGCCGAGACGATCGCGATCCAGCATCCCGAGCGGGCACGCGCCGCCGCGTTCCTCGGGAGCTGCAACGCCGCGACGTCCTGGGAGAAGACGATCACGACGGTCGAGCGCGACCTCGCGCGACTCGGCTACGACCTGCCGCCCCTGTTCTTCGCGACCGAAACCCTGCGCTATCTGCCGAACTCCGACCTGCAACAGGACGCGATCGTCGACGGTTGGATCGCGCTGATCGGCGACATGCCCGCGTGGCCGAATCCCGGCCGGCTCGGACAGTACGAGGCGTGTCTCGCATGGTCCCTGGACAGTGCGCGTACGCAGGCCTGGCCTTCGATTCGCGTTCCCTGCCTGGTCATCGCGTTCGAACATGACATCGATTCGCCACCACAGCGCGCCCGCGAGGCGGCCGCGAACATCCCCGGCGCGTGCTACGCCGAGATCTCCGACGCGAGCCACCTCGGGCCATTCACCCATTCGGTTGCGGTTGCCGAAGCGCTCATCGACTTCCTCGCTTCCGAATCGTCGCTTCGTCGCCCATGAGATCGAGCTCGTCGTCGTCCTCGTCGTCGTCGTCCTCGTCGTCGTCCGTCAGGTCGAGGTCCGCAGGCGGACGCCGCGGTGCCACCGCGTCCGTCGACGGCGGCTGCCCGTCGGTCGCGAACAAGTCGTCATCGATGGCCGCGGCGAAACTCTGCAACTCCTCTCGGAGCTCCGAACGAAGAGACTCGAGGAGTGCCTCGTCATGGTCGCGTTGCGCCTCCAGAAACTCCTTGAGGACGAAGGACACGCGGTTCCTTCCGAGCCTGCTCTGAGCCGCCACGTCGTGCTTGGTCGCGAGATCCAGCACGTTCACACGCCGACGTAGCTCACCGACCATCGCGCCGGGCAACTGCTCGCAGCGGCTGCGTGTGCGTCCGGCGAGCTCGACGGCGCCGGCAGGGACCGCGGTCCCTGCCTCTTTTGCCCGGGTGGCGAGCTCGGAGACGACATTGCGTAGTTGCGATTGACGCAACCGCGCCGCCTCCGGCCAGGCCGCTATTTGTCGGTGCCAAGGAGGCAACTGTGACATCTTCCGAACTCCTTCGGGCCATCGCCAACCGCGATCGCAAGCGGAGCCTCGACGAAACGCTACGACGATTGGCGCGCGACTACGCGGATGCGCCTACGCCGAGCTCACGCAACAGCACGCCGAGCACGTGGTCGGAGTCGAAGTACTCCTCGGCGATCCGGCGAGCGGCGGCGGCGTGGAGTGCATAGCCACGGTCGAGCCGTTCGACTGCGCCGACTGCCTCTTCGAGGGTCGAGAACGTGAGCAGGCCGGCTCCGACCGGGTAGCGGTCTCGCAGGCCGGTGTCCTGCGCCAGCACCGGGCGCCCGGATGCGAGGTAGCAGGCGCTGCGGTCGCTGAACCACCCACTGCGCGCCTGCACGTACATCCCCTTCGCGATCATGAGCTCGGCGCGCGAGCGCTGCACGTAGGAGCGGTAGCTCCCGACATCCCCCGCCACGTCGCGCGGTTCGGCGAGCGCCCATCCGTCGCCGAGCAGGAGGTCGCGGTCGCGCTCGTCGGCGGGGTCGATGTCGAGCGCGAGCTCGAACTCGAACGAGGCGTCGGTTCGGCGCGGTAATGCGGAGAACCGCCGGAATTGGTGCGCGCGCAGCCCGTAGGTCTCACCTTCGTACTCGATCGACGAGAACGGTCCGCGCCACGCGGCCACCGTCGTGATCGCCGCGGTACCCGCGTCCGTCTGCGCCGGCCAGTGCTCGAGCACGACGGGCGGCCGGGTCGTCAACCAGTCGACGCCGCCCGTCGGGATGCGGCAGTCGCTGCGGCCGATGTTCGCGCCGACCGTTACATACGCGTCGTGACGGGTGAAGAGGTCCGCCCAACCGAGTGCGCGCCACATCTGAGGAAAACCGGGATCGACGTCGAGGAAGACGCGCAGAGGCGCCGCGTCCAGAAGCTCGTCGTCGTCGAGGAACCCCATGACGTCGAGCAGCATCACGCTCCGCCGCATGTGGTTGACGAGCTCGCAGTGTTCCATACCGATCACCCGAGTACCGCCGTCGCACAGGACCGCGTAGTGAATGGGCGTACCGATGGTGCTCATCGCGCGTTCGAGGTACGCGAGGTTGCGCGACTGCTCCGCGGAACGCCGGCCGGCGTCGTCATCGGCGCACCATTCGGTTTCCAGCCGGTCGACGAACAGGACGTCGTAGCCCAAGCGGCGAAAGCCGAGCAGGTACTGGAGGAACACCCACGCGTGGCCGCCGTAGCCGGCGCGTTGCGCGAGGCCGCCGGAGACGACGATCGTGCGCGGCATCATCGAGGCGGGAGATCCGCGAACGACGCGAGCTCGACGCGGTGGCGGGCCAGCGAGTCCCGCGTTCGGTCGTCGCAGAGGACCGCGAGCTCGAGCTCCCGCTCGTCCCGGTACATCCCCGGAGGCAAGTCGCCGACCTCGGCGGGATGACAGCCGAGCTCGGTCCATCCTGCCGACAGCGATCCGATGATGCGGTCCAGAGCTTCGGCGGTGATCAGCTCGTGATACGGCTCGCCCCGGCCGTCCTGCCCGTAGAAATCGCCGCGGTGGGCGATCCGGGCGTCGCAGCCGCGCAGCGGGATGCCCAGGGAGGCCGCGGCGCGGATGAGGACGGACCGCACGGGTTCGGCGCCGTGGACGTGTTGATGCGAGTCGAGGTGCGTCGGTCGACGTCCGGTCAGCGCGGTGAACTTCGCGAGTTGCGTGGCGATCTCGCACGAGACCGCGCGCTCGTCATCGAGGTCGACCACCGCGTACTCGGGAACCCAGTTCCCGTCCCGGTACGACCATTCGCCGAGGTCGACGTGAAGTCCGACCGCGAGCTCCGGTCGCGATCGCGCGTAGCGCCCGGCGTCGACCGCGGCCGCGCCGCGGACCATCAGGCTCGTGCTCGTGACCACTCCGTGCTCGTACGCGCGCGCCACACCACGATTTACGCCGGGCGCAAGACCGAAGTCGTCCACGTTGACGACGAGCACCCGCCGGTTCACGGGCGACCCGCGAGCCGTTCGGTCGCGGCGACCGCGACCGCGAGCCAGTCGTGCGCGCGCTCGATCGGAGGCGTCCACGACGCCGACCAGCCGAGCCATTGGATCGCGAGGTACGCGCGGCACGCGTCGAGATCGCGGAGGAGCTCGGCGTCGATGTCGTGACGGTACGCCCTGAGCAGCGCCGTCTCGTCGGCGGCGTTCCATCCCGCGCCCGCCGTGAGCGCGGCGACGTCGACGAGTGCGGGCCCGATGCCGGCCATCTCCCAGTCGATCGGGCACACGCGATCACCGTCGACGAGCACGTTGGACGCGTACAGTTCACCGTGAATGAACGTCGGAGGCTGAGCGAGCAGACGTTCGACGATCGTGTCGTAGCGCGCGGCCACCCACGTGAGCCGCGGGTCGGGCACGAACCGCTGGGCCCGGTCCATCCACATTCGGTAGAAGCGTTCGTCGTGCCGGACCAACGGCACGGAGCGCGCGTCGCGATCCGCACCACCGCGGGCGTGGAAGCGTGCCAGCCACCGCATTGCGCGCCGCCACGGCTCACGATCTCCCACCTCGACGAGTGGGACGCCGGGCACCCGCTCGAGGAGGATCCAGGAGCCGCGGATGTCGTCGTCGACGGCCGCGTAGCAGCGCGCCGTGCCGAGTGCGTCGCGGTCGAGGACGTGCCGGTAGACGCCGATCTCGCGGGTGGGGTCGTACAGGAAGGGGGGCTTCGTGCGCCGCGCCTCGGGAAGCATCGACGCCCACTCGAGATCCTTGACGACGAGGGCGAGCGGCGGCCCGTCCTCTCGCATCACGGTGAGATCGTGCAGCGCGTAACTCGTCGAATACCGCGACGGCGTCGGATCGACGCGGAGCGCACCTCCGAGCTCGACGCGCTGCGCGGCGAGTCCGGCTTCGAGTTGCGGCGCGCTGATCATCAGACCTGCGCCAGCAGCGCAGTGAGGACTCGATCGGAATCGAAGTGGTCCTCCGCGATCGCTCGCGCGGCCCGCGCGTTCCCCTCGTAATCGCGGTTGATCGCGTCGATCGCCGCGATCGCGCCGTCGGCGTCGTGGAAGGCGAACAGACCCCGACCGGTCGGAAGATGACCGGAGAATCCGGTGTCCTGCGCGACGACGGGGCGTCCGGATGCGAGGTAGCAGGCGCTGCGATCGCTGAACCAGGCGGAGCGTGAGACCACGTAGCCGCTCTTCGCGATCCCGAGCTCGGCCTTCGACCCGCGGACGAATGCTCGGTAGCGGCGCGGTGTCCCGGCCGCGGCGCGGGGATCGGTGCGGCGCCATCCGTGGTCGGCCAGCGCCTGGACATCGGAACGCTCGTTGGGATGGATGTCGAGCGCGAGGAGCAGCGTCTCGTCGGTGCGATCGGGAAGATCGATCAGTGCGCGGAGGGAGTGCGCCTTCTGGCCGTACAGCACGCCGTCGTGATGAACGGAGCCATAGGCCCGCCAGTTCGCGACGGTTGTCAGCGCGTTGTGCGCCGGGTGGCGCGCGACGGCCCACTGGTCGAGCACCACCGGCGGAAGGCTCGTAATCCAATCGCGACCGCACGTCGGCACCGAGCTCTCACGACCGATGCCGAGACCCACGGTGACGAAATGGGTGTGGCCGTCCAGTCCCATGTCGACGCGTTCGAACGCGTGCCAAAGCTGCGTGAACGCGGGGTCGAGATCGAGGTACACGCGCGTCGGGATCGCGCCAAAGATTCGCTCGTCCTTCAGGACTCCCGACGCGTTGAGCAAGACGTCGGCGCGGCGCGCGAACGCGAGGACCTCTGCGTGGGTCGATCCCATTCCGCCGACGCCATCGTCGACGAGGAGCGCGGCGCGGTCGTGAAGAGAGAACTCCTCGACGACGCGCCGGAAGCAGTCGGCGACGCGTGCGTCGGGCGTCGTCGACAGCGGCTCGACGACGAGCACGTCGTGACCGAGCCGGCGAAGGCCGAGCACGTACTGGAGCAGCGCCCACGTCGTGCCGCCTTGGTGGGGGACGCCGGCGAACCGGCCGCACACGAGTACGTTCACGGCCGCAGGCCCGCCTGCTCGAGGAAACGCGGCAGCACGACGCGCGCGTCGAAGTACCGTTCGGCGATCGCGCGCGCCGCGGCGGCGTGCTCGGGGTAGTCCGAGTCGATCGACTTCGCGCCGAGCACCGCTTCTTCCAACGTCGAGAACGCGACCAGGCCGGTGCCGACCGGCAGCTGTCGACCGAAGCCCGTGTCTTGCACCAGTGCGGGCTTCCCGGACGCCAGGTAGCGGACGGTGCGGTCGCTGAACCAACCGCTGCGGGTCGTGACGTATACCTCTTGTGCCACCGAGAACTCTCCGCTCGAGCACTGCACGTAACGCCGAAACCGCTCGGGACTCCCGGCGCGCTCGCGCGGGTCGACGAGCTGCCAGCCGTGATCGAGCAGCCGGCGTCGGTCGAGCTCGTCTCCCGGGTGGATGTCGAGCGCGAGCTCGAGGCGCTGCTCGACGCGGTCCGGCAGATCCAGGTACTTGCGAAACTCGTGCGCCTTGACTCCGAGCGTGCGCCCGGCGTGCTCGACCGGACCGTAGGTACCCCGCCACGAGGCCACGGTGGTCAAACGACTCGTCTGCGTCGATGGCACGACCGGCCAGTCGTCGAGGACGACCGGCTGCCGGGTCGGGATCCAGGCGATCCCGCCCGTGGGAAGATCACACGCGGGCGAGCCGACGTTTTCGCCGATCGTGAAATGCACGTGGTGCTGTTCGAGCCCGAGCCCGATGCCGGCGGCGTGCCACAGCTGGGTGAACCCGGGATCGATGTCGACGTACGCCTTCCGGCGGAATCGGCGCAGGAGCTCCGGTCGGTGCAGGTGTCCGCTGATGTTGACCAAGAGGTCAGCGTCGCGGGCGAGATCGTCGAGCTCCGCGAGTGATGCCCCGAAGGTTCGATCGTCATCGGCGAGTAGCGTCGCTGTGATTCCGTGAGACGCGGTGGTCTCCCGGAAGAACGCGAGGTTGGCCGACTGCTCGACGTCGCACTGCCTGCCGAACGCGTCAATGCAATTCGCGCTGTCGATCTCCTCGACGACGTGGACGTCGGCGCCGAGCCGGGCCAGGCCCTTGGCCCAGCTGAGCCGCACCCACGCCTCGCCCCCGTTGCCGACCTTGTTCGCGAGCGCGCCGGCCACGACGATGGTGTTCATCGCGACTCGACCGTCTTCGTTGCCTCGACGAAGAAGCTCTCGGGCTCGCGGTTGTCGAGCTCGGTGATCCCCTCGTGTTCGCAGGCCGTCTCGCGATACCGACAGTTGCGGATGTCGCCGAAGCCCGCTCGGCGCAGCAGCTCGTGCACGAATTCGCTCGTGAACATCGAGACCGAATAGCCGTACCAGAGCATGTGGAGAATGAACTTGCCGCCCAAGGTCGCCGCGTCTTCGTCGGAAACCGCGAAGTACGAGCGATCGCCGGCCAGGTACGCGTGGATTCCCTTGTCGACATCGGGCAGGCAGAGCCGGAGCACACCGCCGGGCTTCAGCATGCGCCGCAGCTCGTTCAGCACGGGGACGAGATCGCCGTACGTGATCATCGGGAGCGCGTGGATGCTGACGATGTAGTCGAGCGAGTCACTCTCGATCGGCAACCCGTCGCGAATGTCGCAGCTGATGTCGACGCCCGGGCCCTCCCTGATGTCGGAGTTGATCCAGCCCGGCTCGCCGGAGTCGCCGCAGCCCCAGTTGAGACGGCGCGGACCGTCGGTGCGCGCTTCGGTGGCGCCGCGGGCGCCGCGAGGCGCGGCCGCGAGCGTGCGGGACCGGCGGCGGACGGCGGCGTCTTCCAGCTGGCGAATCGAATCCTCGGTCTCGTAGCCGAGTTGCACCAAGTGCGGGCCCAGCAGCTCGAGGCTGCGTGTCTGCTCCTCGCTCGAGAGCACGCTGGACCAATCCGACGAGCTGAGGTCGCCGATCGCGGTCCGGGTCGGGGAGCTGAGCGGCGTCCGCTCGCGGCGCTGCGCCGTACAGAACTCCTCGACCGGCGGAGGCAGCTCGAGGTCGAGGAATGCGCACAGCTCCTTCGCGCCCACGACGTCGTCGTGCACGAAGTCCTCGTACCGGATCTCGAGGTAGGAGCCGGGTGCCTGACGCGCGCCGAAGCTCCTGCCGATCTCGAGGTGCGTGATCCAGGTCCGGTGCGCGGCCTCGAAGTCGACCCACGGATCGCCGTTCTCGTGGTTGCGGCGCAGCAATGACGCGACCACGTCGCGGCCGTCGCGCACGACGTTCACGAAGCGTGTCCCCGGGAACAGCGCGGCCGTGAGGGCGAGGCAGCCGCGGTTGTTCGGATCCGCGTAATGGGGGTTCTTGTCTCCCCAGTACCGCGTGCTCGGGTTCAGGTCCGCGTAGAAGTCGCGCACGACTTCGGGCAGTGTGGATCGCAGATGCGCCACGAACCGCTCGCGCTCGGTAACGACGAACTGGTCGCTGGCCGGAAGAACGTTGACGGCCGCGTGGAGCCACGCGAACACGCGGGTCTCGTGCGTCAGGAAGATCGCGGGGTGGAGATCCAGCACCCGCTGCAGATACGTCGTTCCCGACCGTGGCGCGCCGAAGACGATCAGCGGCGCCGGCTCCCGACGCGTCGACGGCAGGGCCGCCGAGGCCGGCGAGGGCGCAGCGGGCGCGGCGGTCGCCGCTCGCGGTGCCGGCGGCGTACCGCGGGACACGCGGTCGACGGCCTCGAGGTAGCCCAAGCCGTGGCGCGCGTCGGGCTCCAGGTGATTTCCCTCCGCCCATTCGTTCCACGCGTTGACGAAGACGAGTCGCTCCTCGAACGCACGGTCCGCCACCGAGTCGACGAGCTCGCGGAGCCCGGCCTCGAACCGCTCGGGCGTCGCGTCGGTGAGGACAATCGCGTCGACGCCGCGTCTCGGCGTGTTGTCCCAGCCGACCACGATGCACGGGTACGTCGGGAAGTCGGTGGCGCGGGCGCGCATCGCGCGGCGAGCCGCGGCGTAGTCGTAGCGCGTCCCGCCCTCGTCGCTCGCTCCGGCCAGCGCGGCGAACGCCGGCTCGAACGCGACGGTTCCGTCGAAGCCGACCGCGCGAAAGTCCTCGTGGTCGAAGGACGCGACTCCGAGCAGCAGCGGCTCGGCCAAGCCGGCACGCGTTACCTCGCGACGGATGATGTCGGTCGTCCGCCGCGGCGACGGCAGGTCGCGCGGCCGGTACACCAGGAAGAGCGGACGGCCGTCCACGCACACGTACCTCGGGTCCGCGAAGGCGCGTGTCAACCATCGGGCGTGCTCGACGTCGTCAGCGAGCGAGTATTCCTGCGCGAGCAGAACGTCCTTGCCGTCACCGAGCCACCTCCGTGACCAGCTCTCGTTGGCCCACGCCAGGCAGAGCGGGAAGTCCGGCTCGGCCGAGCTGAGCACCTCGTCGAACGGACGCTCGAGCAGCCGCCGCCCCTTGAACCAGTAGTGCCAGTAGCAGAAGCCTTCGATGCCGTGCGCCCGAGCGAGCGCGGCCTGCGCGTTCCGCGCTTCGGGCAGGCGCAGGTCGTAGAAGCCGAGATCGGCGGGAAGGTGAGGCTGGTAGTGGCCGGGGAAGGTGGGTGTGGCCTGGACAACGTTCGTCCATTCGGTGAACCCCGGTCCCCACCACTCGTCGTTCTCCGGGATCGGATGGAACTGCGGCAGGTAGAACGCAAGCAGTCGGGCGTTGCGCGTCGTCATGGTCACTTTTTTCCGCGAACGAGCGCGCGTGGCGAGCCCGGAGGAGCGGGCGTGGCGGCGCGCACGGTATCGAGCGCGCGGCGCGTCGCCTCCAGATAGCCCCGCCCGTGCCGGACGTCAGGCTCCAGGTGGGCGCCTTCCCCCCACTCGTTCCACGCGTTGACGAACACGAGCGGTTCGGGAGCACGGCGTTCGACCGCGCGCTCTACCGCGGTGCGCAGCCACGCGCCGTATGCCTCCGGTGTCGAGTTGTGCATCACGACGGCGTCCGAACCGCGCCGCGCCGAGTTGTCCCAGCCCGGGAAGACCGTCTCGAAGCGCAGGTAGGGAACCGGTGGCGCGTCGGCGAGCATCGGCCACGACCGCTCGTAGTCGTAGATCTGCAGCGCGTCGAGGTCACCGACGCGCAGTCGAGGTGTCTTGGCGAGCAGCGAGAACTGAGGTTGGAACAAGACCTTCGCGTCGAAGCCGACCTCGGTGGCGTCCCAGCCGGCGTCCCAGCCCGTCTCGACGGTCATCAGGTAGAGGCCGGGCAGGCCGGCGCGCGCCGCCTCGGCCCGCCAGCGGGCAACCGTCGCCTCGGGATCGGGGAGATCGCGCGCCTGGTAGACGATGAACAGCGGCTTGCCCTCGATCGTCAGGTAGCGGCGATCGGCAAACGCCGGGAGCAGCTCACGGATATGCGC
>JALYLU010000019.1:0-8420 GCA_030774075.1 Actinomycetota bacterium
CCGCCCGACCCCGCGGAGCTCGGCCGGCTGTCCGACGCGCGAGCCGGCGGCGGTGTCGACTGGCTGTTCGTCGGCCGGCTGGCGCCGAACAAGGCGCAACACGACATCGTCAAGGCGTTCGCGGCGGACCGACACCTGTACGACGATCGCGCGCGCCTCCATCTGGTCGGGGCGTCGTCGTCACATCGGTACGAGACCGCGCTTTCCGACTTCGTCGAGGCACTCGGTCTCGGTGACGCGGTGCAGATCGCCGGACCGGTCAGCGCGGCGGCGCTGACCGCGCACTACGAAACTGCCGACGTGTACGTCATTGCGAGCGAGCACGAGGGCTTCTGCGTCCCGCTCCTCGAGGCCATGCACCACCGCGTCCCGATCGTCGCCTACTCGGCCGCCGCCGTACCCGAGACCGTCGGCGACGCCGGTCTCCTCCTCGACGCGAAGGACGCATACACTGTCGCGACCGCCGTGCATCGCGTCGTCACCGACAACGAGTTGCGGGCTCAGCTGATCGAGGCCGGAATCGAGCGACTGCGCGAGTTCGACATCGCGAAGTCGCGACGCAAGCTTCTCGACGCGATCGAGCTCGTGGTCGGTCCATCATGATCGACTTCGGCCTCATGACCGTCCTCACGGCATGATCGTCCATCAGTTCACTCCTACTCTCGAGCCCGGAGCAGTCGGCGCGCACACCCTGGTTGCGCGCGATGTGCTGCGCGCGGCTGGGCACACCTCCGAGATCTTTGCGTCCGAGATCGATCCCGTCTGGGCCGACCGCGGCGTCCATCTGCTGCGCGCCGCCCGTGGTCGCGCCGATGTCGTCTTGTACCAGATGGCCATCGGCTCCGTTGTCGCCGACGCCGTCCTCGCACGCGACGAGCCGATCGTGGTCAACCACCACAACCTCACGCCGATGCGTTACATCGCCGGTTGGCAACCTGTGGCCGCGCACGGTGTGGCGTGGGGTCGCGGGCAGCTCCGCGAGTTGGCCGCGCGGGCGCGGCTCGGCGTGGCCGTCTCGAGCTACAACGAGCACGACCTGATCGAGGCCGGCTTCCCCCGCACCACCGTCGTTCCCGTCCTGCTCGATCTGGGGACGCTCGACGTCGAGCCCGGAACCGAGCCGGCGCGGACCGACGCCGTCACGTGGCTGTTCGTGGGCCGGCTCGCGCCGAACAAGGCCCAGCACGACATCGTCAAGGCGTTCGCCGCGTACCGCCGATTCCACAATGCCGACGCGCGTCTCCACCTCGTCGGCGGCGGGCGCGAAGAGGAGTACGCGCACACCCTCCAGCGCTTCATCCACGGCCTGGGTCTCGACGACGCGGTGACGCTCGCCGGTGGAGTGTCGTCGTCCGAGCTCGCCGCGTACTACCGCGCCGCCGACGTATTCGTCGTGTGTAGCGAGCACGAGGGTTTCTGCGTACCACTGCTCGAGGCCATGCACCATCGGGTCCCGATCGTCGCGTTCGCGGCGGCCGCGGTTCCGGAGACGCTGGGCGAGGCCGGTCTGCTGTTCGACATCAAGGACCCGTGCACGATCGCGGCCGCGGTGGAGCGGGTCGTCGGCGACGCCGGACTGCGCCGGCAGCTGGTCGACGCCGGCACGCGACGCGTCCGCGATTTCGACGTCTCGCGTACCGGGACCGCGTTCGTGGAAGCCGTGACATCGGCAGCTCGTCCGTCATGAAGATCGCGCGGTGAAGCTCGCCGTCGTCACACCGCGCTACGGCCGCGAGGTCACCGGTGGAGCCGAGACGGCCGCCCGTCTGCTTGCGACGCGGCTCGCGACGAGACCCGGCTTCACGGTCACTGCGCTCACCACGTGCGCGCTCGACGCGACGACCTGGGACGACCACTACCCGAGCGGAACAACGGAGCTCGATGGCGTGCGGGTCCATCGCTTCCCGGTCAAGGGGCGCCGGGCGGCCGACTTCGACGCGTGCACCGATCTCGTCGTACGCCGTGGGCGCCGGGTGACCGAAGGGGAGCAGCGGGAGTGGATCGAAAAGCAGGGACCGGTCGCTCCCGGGTTGATCGAGGCGATCGCGCACTGCGACGCCGACGCGATCGCATTCCATCCCTTCCTGTACCACCCGACCGTGGCGGGCGTCCCGCGCGTCGCTCACAGAGCGGTCCTCCACCCGGCCGCGCACGACGAACCGATGCTGCGGCTGCCGCTCTACCGCTCGGTCTTCGGCGGCGCGGCCGGTCTCGCGTACTGGAGCGAACCAGAGCGACATCTGGTCGAGCGGCGCTTCGCAGTGGCATCGAAACCCGCCGTCGTCGTAGGGCTCGGCGTCGACGCCGGCGAAGGAAGCGCGGCGGAGGCGCGCCGCGCGCTCGATCTCGACGACCGCCCGTACCTGCTGTGTCTCGGCCGGGTCGACGACGGGAAGGGCGCGCGACTGCTCGCGGAATGCTTCGCGCACTACAAGAACCGCCGAGGCGGACCGCTGCAACTCGTCTTCGCGGGACCCGTGATCAACGAGCCACCCGCGCACCCCGACATCGTGACCGTGGGCGCGGTCACGGACGCGGTGAAATGGGGCCTTTTTCGCGGCGCGTGGGCGCTCGTGTCGCCGAGCGCGTTCGAATCCTTCTCGATCGTCCTGATGGAGGCGTGGTCGGTCGGGGCCCCGGCGCTCGTCAACAGTCGTTGCGCGGTGACCCTCGACCACGCTCGCCGCTCCGGTGGCGCGCTTGCCTTCGCCAACTACGCCGAGCTCGAGGTCGAGCTCGATCGGTTGACCGGCTCAGCCGCGCTGCGCGCCGCGCTCGGCCGTGCGGGACAGGCGTACGTCGACCGGCACTACACCTGGAAGGACGTGATCGATCGATACGCGGGCTTCGTTCAAGGGGTGGGAACGCGCGCCTCACGCTCCTGAGGCGGGGGCTCCGCGATGCACTCGCCGATAGCGTGTCCGCGTGCCGCTGCTCGCCTTGCCCCGTCGAGTTGCGTCGAGTGCGCTTCGGTCGGCGCGAGGGGTTTCGTACCGTCGCCCCGCGACCCTTCGCAATGCGATCTCTCAGCCGTGTACGTTCGATCAGATCCGCTCGAGTGAATACCAGGCATGGTGCGACCGACTCGGGATACGCCCGCTTCACCACCGCAAGACGTGGGAGTGGGTGTACATCCTGCAGGTCCTCGAAGATCACGGAATGCTGCATCGCGGGCGGCGGGGCCTCGGGTTCGGGGTGGGGAACGAACCCATTGCTGCGTACGCCGCGAGCAACTCGGTCAGCATTGTGGCGACGGACCTGCCCGCGAGCGCGGCTCGTGCCGAGGAGTGGCGTAATTCGGGGGAACACGCCGACAAGTTGGCTGATCTCAATGCCGCCGGACTCTGCGATGACGACGTGTTCCGGGAGAGGGCTTCCTTTCGTCCGGTCGACATGCGTGAGGTCCCTGACGATCTTCAATCGTTCGATTTCGTCTGGTCGTCGTGCGCGATGGAGCATCTCGGCTCGCTCGATGCCGGACTGGGGTTTTTCGAGCGCCAGCTTGCGTGCCTGAAGCCCGGCGGGATCGGCGTTCATACGACGGAATACAACGTCGACCCCGTCGGCCCGACGCTGTCAGATGGTCTGACTGTCCTGTACCAACGCACACATCTCGAGGCATTGGTATATGCCATGCGCAAGCAGGGCCATCGGATGAAAATCACCTTCCGGACCGGCACCCAGCCGGAGGATCTTCACGTCGATCCGCCGCCCTTCACGAACACGCACATCCGAACCCAGACGCTCGGTTGCACTCACACCTCGTTCGGGCTCGTTGTAGAGCGATCCCGTCGCGTCCCGGCTTCGTAGACGCGCTTCCCGGCTTCGTAGACGGGCGTCCGGCTCAGGGCGCGGGAGTGAGACACATGTATGCGAGGACGTAGCAGTCGGCGATCTCCGCGTACACGCCGTGCTTGGCCGCGACCTCGGCCACGTCGAAGTGGGCTCGCTCGAGCGACTCGTCGGCGAGGTTGAGTCCGTACGAATGGACGACGTCGAAACCCGCGTCGCGCAGCAGCGCCGAGAGGTGCTCGTCCGTGTACTCGAGCTTGTGGTCGGGATTCGAGAGTACGTCGGCGCCGAGCTGCAACGCCGTGACGCGCCGGTTGGGCGTATCGAGACAGAACCAGCCACCGGGCACGAGCACGCGCCGAACCTCGGCGAGCATCTTCTCGGCCTCGTCCGCGGTGATGTGCTCGATGGTCTGTCCGCTGAAGACGAGCTCGAACGAAGCGTCGGGATAGGGCGACAGGTCGACCATCGAGTGATACCGGTACTGCACCGGACCGCACCGTGATCCCACGGTCTCCGACGACGCGAGATAGCCGTACAGCTCGTGCCGTTCACCACCGGGCAGGTCGACGATCGTGAGGAGCTCGAAGGGGTACGGGTAGCCCATCGATACGAGCGCGCCCGCGTCGTCCGCCTGGTCGGTTCCCCCGAGATCGAGAATCCGCCGCGCACGCGGCAGCATGCGCACGAAGTCGCACCGCGACTGGTGCAGCGACCGCAGGATGTTCTCGTAGGGGACGCCGACGCGTAGCTCCATGGAAGTCAGGAGCTCGTCGAGGACTCCGTCCCGGGACAGCTTCTGTTCTTCGAGGACGGTCAGATAATTCCTCAAACCGTGCGGGTCGGGGTCGCGGCGCAAGATGATCTGGAACGCGGCCCGGACGAATCGCTCGGGCATCGCGTTGCGGATGTCCCAGTCGCCGCCGAACAACAGCCGATCACGCGTACGCACCCGCCAGACGTGGAGCGCGTCCTGCGCGCGGCGCGGAAGCAGCCGGCCGAGCCGGTTCACGTTCCCCACGCCGCTGGGCGCAGCGTCGCTTGCACGCGGGCGAGGTCTTCGGGGTCGGCCACCCGCTCGTCGAAGCCGAATCGCTTCTCGACGTCGGCGATCTCCGAGGCCGAGCGCTGTTCACCACTCGCCGCGGGAACGCCCGCAACCCGGAACACGTACAGATTCCAGAACTTGGTGAGGCCCAATCGCGCGAGATCCGGATGGATGCGCCGCTCCAGCGCGCCGTCGCGGACGAACCCCGCCGCCTCGAACTGGCGGGTCCACCACGCGAACGACGCGATCGTGAGATGGCCCTCGATCGGCGCGCCGTCGTCGTCGCGGTAGAGATCGTCGTACGCGACGGGTCCGTCGTACCCGTCACCGAGCAACCGGTAATGGTCGAGGCGCTCGGGCCGCACCTTCACGTCGAACCACCCGCCGGGACCGTTGGGGTTCGGCCCGAACGAAGGAATCGTCGCGATCGCGTACTTCGTCGTCATCCGGCGGACCTCGCGCAACGCGCGCGGTATTACCTCGGGCGGAAGATGCTCGAGCGTCTCGAAGAGCGAGACTCCATCGAACGCACCGCGACCGAACGGCAGTCGGTGCAACAGGTTGCCGTACCGCACGTGCCCACGCGCCCCGAACGCCGCGTGGTCGAGCGCGTACTGACTCACGTCGACTCCGCGCGCGTCGAGGCCGAGCTCGCGCTCGGCTTCCACGAAGAACCCGAACGCGCAGCCGATATCGAGCGTTCGCCGCACGGGCAGGAACCGCCACACGAGATACGCGCCCTCGTCGGCGTGGGTCGCGGTGCGCGTGTACTCGGCCGTGCCGATGTCGAGTGCGACTACTGAGCCGCCGCCGCCCGCTTCGCCGTAGTAGCCCTCCGAGTACACGTTGTCGTGCAGAGCCCGTCCCAGCTCGCGCGCGCCGATCTCCACCACCCGTCGAAACCAGGGCCACCGCGCCGCCCCCTCGTGCAACGCGCGCCGCACCGGCGCAACGATCGTCCGGCGGGCATTCACGCCCCGGTGCCCTCCGCAAGATTCATGCGGGTGTCACCGAAATGCACATCGATCGGGAACGACACGAGGCCGTTCGTGCGCGACGGGTTCATCACCTCGAAACGGGCCTGTTGCTCCCTCCAGTCGTACACCGTCCCTTCGTCGCTCGACTGGATCGCGAGCGTGACCAGATACGTGCCGTCGAGCAGTGGGACGCGATGGAATTCGAACGACATCTCGCCATCGCCGTCGGCCGGAGGAACATCGAGCCCGAGGATGCGAGTGTTCGTTCCGAAGAGATGATTGCCGTTCTCGTCATGGATCGAGATTCCGAAAAGGATGTCGTCGGTGCGCTCGCTCGCGTGGTAGTTGACGCGGATGGTCATCGCTTCGTCGGGCAACATCCAGTTGCGGTTCAGCCGCAGGCCGGGATGGTCGATCGCGACGTCCGTGATGCGGACCCGGTTCGTGACCTCGGGCTTCGAAGCCACGACCTCGTCGGACACCTCGGCGGACGCCTCAGCGTCCCGCGGCTCCTCGGGCTCGTTCAGCTCGCCGCCGTGCAACGACTCCCGGAACACACGCACGGCCTCGCCGGGCTGGGCGTCGATCACCATCTTCCCGTGGTCGAGCACGATCGCGCGGTCGCAGATTTGCCGCACCAGGTCCGCGGCGTGGGTGACGAACAGGATCGTCCGGCCCTCTTCCTGGAACTTCTTGACCCGCTCGATGCACTTGCGCTGGAAGGCCTCGTCGCCGACCGACAAGACCTCGTCGACGAGAAGGATGTCGGGCTCGACGTTCACTGCGACCGCGAAGCCCAAGCGCACGTACATGCCCGACGAGTAGTGCCGCACCTGCATGTCGATGAACCGCTCGAGCTCGGAGAACGCGACGATCTCGTCGAAGATCTTCGCGGTGTCGCGTTTCGACAACCCGAGGATCGACGCATTCATGAAGACGTTCTCGCGGCCCGTGAGCTCGTGGTTGAACCCGGCGCCGAGCTCGAGCAGCGCGGCCACGCGCCCCCGCGTGACGATCTCTCCCCGGGTCGGCTGCAGGATGCCGGCGACGCACTTGAGCAACGTCGACTTGCCGCAGCCGTTGTGCCCGAGGATGCCCACCGTCGAGCCCGCTTCGACGTCGAAGTCGATATTCTCCAGGGCCATGAACGGCTCGTACGGGATCCGGCCGTAGTGGATGACCCGTTCCTTCAGCGACGTGTAGTGCTCGTGATAGAGCTTGAACTCTTTGGAGATGCTGCGGACCTCGATCGCGGCCGCCATCTCAGAGCTCCTCCGCGAAGTTCGCCTCCGAGCGGCCGAACACCCGCACCGCGATCGCCAGGGTGACCAGCGCGAACGCGAGCGAGTACCCGAGGTATGCGAGAAAGGCCCAGTACGGCCAGTGCGGCAGCAAGGGCGTGACCGTGCGAATCGCGTTCACAGTGTGCACGTTGTCGAGGCGGGCGTAGATGGCGCGCTGGAAGATGAGCACGATCGGTGTGACCGGATTGGCGAACCACGGCCACTTCGACCAACCGTGGCGGAGACCGACGAGCTGAAATTGATAAACGATCGGCGTGACCCAGAACCACGCGAGGAGCGCGAGCTCGAGGAAATGCGAGGTGTCACGGAGGTACACATTGATGGCGGCGAGGAGGATTCCCAATGCGCTGGTGAGCAGCAACAGCACGACGAGTGCCAGCGGTATCAGGGGCACGTACGCCCATGCGAGGTCCCAACGCACGACGGCGAGCACGACGAAGAGCACCATGCTCTGCAAAAAGAAGTGCACGAGCATGCTGCCGACCGCGGCCAGCGGAAGGATCTCGCGCGGGAACGACACCTTCTTCACCAAGCCGGAGTTGGCAACGACCGACCCGGTCGCCGCGCCCAGCCCGGTAGAGAACAGGTTCCACACGAGCAGACCCGAAAGGAGCCATATCGGGAACGCGGGGATGGCCGAACCGAGGATGACCGTGAATGCGATGTAGAAGACGACGAGATAGAGCAGTGGGTTGAGCAGCGACCACGCGAAGCCGAGGACGCTGTTCTTGTACTTGATCTTCAGTTCGTTGCGAACCATCCCGACGAGGAGCTCACGGCGTTGGATGATCCGAGTGAGTCGCTCGCGGGCCGACATGCTCGGGCGCACGACATGCGCTTCGCCCGGGGCGCGCGGCACTCGGCTCGGCGGCGCGGACATATGGTTCACGTTACTCCTCCGGGCAGTCGCAGCCGGGCCCGGATCGGGCGGTGATCCGACGGTGTGCGCGCCAGCACCTCGCCTCCGAGCAGCTCGATACCGCCGCGTACGAGCACGTGATCGATCTGACTGTGCGGGCGACGCGACGGATACGTTCGGCCCCGAACGGGACGCCCCCAACCACGCAACACCGCGTCGGTCGGCGGTCCCCAGAAGTTGAAGTCTCCGGCAAGGATCTGCGGTCCACTCTCGACCATGCCGCTTCGAAGGCCCAACAGGTGTCGCAGCGGCCCGAGCCGCCACAGCTTCGACGAAACGTGCAGTCCGATCATCTCGACGGGCGTGCCGTCTATCGCGACGGTGAGCGCGAGCGCGTGACGGAGGCCCGCAGAGTCCTTCGGGACGATGCCCATCGGAAT
>JALYLU010000019.1:8430-17784 GCA_030774075.1 Actinomycetota bacterium
GTACCGGGAAGCGCGAGCACACCGCGAGCTCCCATGCGCCTGCGCGCGGCACCCCGGCTCGATCATGGTTGCGCTTGCGCCGATGAACTTCCATCCTCATGAGCGTGACGGAGTCGACGTGGTAGCCGTCATCACGCAACCCATCGAGCAAGCCGATACCGCCGTCGTTGCGCCAGGATTCGGGGACGACGACGAGGTCGGCGCCGAAGCTGCGGACCACGCGCGCCACGTCGAAACGAACGCCGTGGAACCGGCCGAACCGACCGACCCCCCAGTGTGCGTTGAACGCCGCGACCGTGAAGTCGCGCTCAGATACCGATGCGCTGGGCAAGCAGCTCGCGGTGGTATGTCGGGTCACCCAGATAGATCTCGGAGCTCTTCGCGCGTTTGAAGTACAAGTGCGCGGGGTGCTCCCAGGTGAAACCGATGCCACCGTGGATCTGGATGTTCTCGGCGGTCGCGTGGAAGTACGCCTCCGAGCAGTATGCCTTCGAAAGTGCGGCGACGACCGGCAGCTCGTCGTTGTCCTCGGCCGCGGCCCACGACGCGTAGTACGCGGCCGACTTGCCCGACTCGACCTCCAGCAGCATGTCGGCGCACTTGTGCTTGATCGCCTGGAACGAGCCGATCGGGCGACCGAACTGCACGCGCACCTTCGCGTACTCGACCGACATCTCGAGCACCTTCTGCGCACCGCCCATCATCTCGTTCGACAACGCGACGGCGGCCTGGTCGAGCGTCTTGGAGAATGCGGGCCAGCCGGCACCCGGTGAGCCGAGCGGCTCGGCCGCGACCTTGTTGAACTCCAGCTTTGCCTGTTTGCGGGTCATGTCCATCGTGGAAAGGCTCGTCCGGGTCAGGCCCTCGGCGTCACCCCGAACCGTGAAGAACGAAATGCCGTCGGTGCCCGTCGTGCCGGCCGTGCGCGCCACCACGACGATCAGGTCGGCGACGTGGCCGTCGATCACGAACATCTTCTCGCCCGACAGCGTGTGCTTTCCGCCGGACTCGGCGGCTTCGAGCGTGATGCCGGCCGCGTCCCACTTGCCGGACGGCTCGGTGAACGCCAGCGCCGCGATCGTGTCGCCGCTCGCGATACCGGGCAGGAGCGCCGACTTCTGCGCATCGGTACCGGCATTGAGGATGGCGTTCGCCGCCAGCACCGCCGACGCGAAGTACGGCGCGCACAGGAGGACTCGGCCCATCTCCTCGAGCACGATGCCGAGCTCGATGAACGTGTAGCCCTGGCCACCGAACTCTTCCGGGATCGCCAGACCCTGCAGCCCGAGTTCCTGGCCCATCTGCTTCCACACCGAAGGGTCGTAGCCTTCTGTGGTCTCCATGAGGCGGCGCACTTCCGTCTCGGGCGATTTGGCCTCGAGGAACTGCCGCACCGTGCGCCGCAGCTCTTCTTGCTCCTCGGAAAAGGCGAAGTTCATTTGTGCTCCCTATGTCTCCGCTCGGAAGGCCGCTCGGGCCTTACCGCGGCTCTCTCGGCAACCCGAGAACTCGTTCACCGATGATGTTGCGTTGGATCTCGCTGGCGCCGGCGTAGATGGTCTCGGCGCGGCTTGCCATGAAGATGTAGTGCAGTGCGTCGATCTCGTAATCACGACCCTGCGCGCGCTCGACCGTAAGCGCGTCCGCGCCGAGGACGCGCATCGCCGTCTCGCCGAAACTCTTGTGCCATGTTGTCCAGAACAGCTTGCCGACGCTCGCTTCGGGGCCGACGTCGCCCCGCTTGACGAGATTCGTGAGCATCCGCATGCCGTTGTATTTCATCACCTGCAATCCGATGTACCGCTGCGCGAGCTCGTCGCGCAGCGCAGGCTGCGCGGCCGCGCCGTTCTTGTGCGCGGTCTCCAGCAGGTCTGCGTACTCGCCCTCGAACGCGAGCTGCGACGACATGAAAGCGGTGCCGCGCTCGAAGCCGAGGGTCGCCATCGCGACCTTCCAGCCCTCGCCGACCGGTCCGAGCGCGTTCTCCTTCGCAGTGCGGGCGCCGTCGAAGAACACCTCGTTGAACTCCGAGCTGCCGGTCATCTGGCGCAACGGGCGCACCTCGATTCCCGGTTGGTCCATCGGGCACAGCAGGTAGGTGAGACCATGGTGCGACTTCGAGTCGGCGTCGGTGCGACACACGACGAAACACCAATCGGCGCGGTGCGCGAGCGTCGTCCACACCTTCTGGCCTGTGATCACCCACTCGTCACCGTCGAGGGTGGCGCGGGTCTGAATGTTCGCGAGGTCGCTGCCCGCGTTGGGCTCGGAGAACCCCTGGCACCACAACTCCTCGACCCGCTGGATCTTCGGCAAGAAGCGTTGCTTCTGCGCTTCGGTGCCGAACTGGATCAGCGTCGGCGCGAACAGGCCTTCACCGAAGAACGAGATGCGCGTCGGCGCGTTCGCGCGCGTGTATTCCTCGTTGAAGATGATCTGCTCCGCGAGATTCGCGGCCCGACCGCCGTACTCCGCCGGCCAAGTCAGGCCGACCCAGCGATCGGCGCCGAGCAGCTTCTCCCATTCGAACCTGACGTCCCAGCCCGTCTCGTCGCTCGGCCCGTTCCCCGGTCCGAGCGCGGCGAACTCGCCCTTCAGGTGCTCGCCCAGCCAGGCGCGCACCTCCGCTCGGAAGGCCGCTTCCGCGGGCGTATCGACGAAGTCCATGGCGGGTCGACGCTACTTGACCGACCGGTCATGTCTCCAGATCGGCGCGCCCGCGACGGTACGGCCGGGGCTCGCGGCGCCCTCCACGACTTGCAGGGGTAGGGCGCGCCCAGGTGCCAGGCCCGTCGCCTCGGCGGTAGCCTCGACCCATGGTCGGCACCCTGGCTCGCCCGGCGCACTACGAGACGACCGACCTCCGCATCGACAAGCTCGTGGTCGGGCCGTACGAGAACAACGTCTTCGTGCTGCGCGACAAGGCAACGGGCGACGCGGTCCTGGTCGACGCTGCGAACGAGCACGACCTGCTGCTCGAGGTCTCGCGCGCGACCGGCGTTCGGCGAGTCCTGACCACCCATGGCCATTTCGACCACATCCAAGCGGTCACGCAGATGCGCGACGCCGGTATCGACGTCGGCATCGCGACACAGGACGCCGAGATGCTGCCCGGCTACGACTTCACCATCCCCGACGACGAGGTGATCGAGGTCGGCGACCTCCGCCTGCGCACGATCCACACGCCCGGCCACACCCGGGGCTCGACGTGTTTTCTGCTCGAAGGTCATCCGGTGTTGTTCAGCGGTGACACGCTGTTCCCGGGTGGCGTGGGGAACACCTCCTTCCAGGGCGGCGACTTTCCGACCATCATCCGGTCGGTCGATCAGCGCCTCTTCCCGCTCCCGGCCGAGACGCTCGTTCTCCCCGGTCACGGCCTCGACACGACGATTGGCACCGAGCGCCCACACCTGGACGAGTGGGTCGAGCGGGGCTGGTAGCGCCGGAAGCGTCACATCGCGCAGGCGCGAGGCGCCGACGACACGTCGTGGCTAGGTTGGGTCGACGCGGGGCCGCGTTTCGAGATCGAGTGTTTCGAAGTCGAGTGTTTCGAAGTCGGGTGTTTCGCGGCATGAACCCTGGAACGATGTTGTTACGTACACATCCCTGCCGGCACGAAAGGGGATCCCGATGATCGGCGTCGTCGAATGGATTGCTCCGGTTCGCAACTCCGCGTGGGTCGCGGCCTGTTTTGGGTCGGTAGACCGATGACCGCGCTCGCAACCGGCTCCTCCCTCGACGCGGCCGACCGCGTCGCCTTGCACGATCACTACGGCCGGGTTCGAGATCACACCGACGATCTCGCCGCGCCGCTCTCCGACGAAGACCAAGTCGTCCAGTCGATTCCCGATGTCAGCCCGACGAAATGGCATCGCGCGCACACCACGTGGTTCTTCGAGACGTTTCTCCTGACACCACTCGTCGAGCGTTACAAACCGTTCGATCCTGCGTACGCCTACCTCTTCAATTCGTACTACGAAGCCGTCGGGCCCCGTCATCCGCGGCCGCAGCGGGGCTTGCTCTCGCGTCCGTCGGTCGCCGAGATCGCCCGGTACCGCAGTCACGTCGACGACGCGATGCACGACCTGATCGACGAATGTGATGCCGACGCCGCCGCGCTCGTGGTGCTCGGTCTGCACCATGAGCAGCAGCACCAAGAGCTGTTGCTCATGGACATCAAGCACGTGCTGCATTGCAATCCGACCGATCCCGTCTACGCGGCCAATTTGTATACGCCGGCCGTCGCGACACCGTTGCGCTTCGCCGCCGTGCCCGGTGGCAACACGGAGATCGGTCACGAGGGCCACGCCTTCTCCTTCGACAACGAAGGGCCCCGGCATCTCGTGCACCTCGAGTCGATGGAGCTCGGCGACCGGCTCGTCTGCGCCCGCGAATGGCTCGAGTTCGTCGCCGACGACGGGTACCGCCGTCCCGAGCTCTGGCTCTCCGACGGCTGGCACGCGGTGCAGGAGAACGGCTGGGAGGCACCGCTCTATTGGCGCGACGACGGCGCCGACGGTTGGAGCGTCTTCACGCTCGGCGGGCGGCGCGCGCTCGACCCGAACGAACCGGTCGTGCACGTCAGCCATTACGAAGCCGATGCGTACGCGCGCTGGCGCGACGCGCGCCTACCGACCGAGTTCGAGTGGGAGCACGCGGCCCGGTGCTCCCCGCCGGGGGTGTTGCGCGAGCTCGACACCGTCGCCTGGCAGTGGACGTCGAGCGCCTACCTCCCGTATCCACGCTTTCGAACCGCGGCCGGCGCGGTGGGCGAGTACAACGGAAAGTTCATGAGCGGTCAGATGACACTCCGCGGCGGTGCGAGCGAAACGCCCCCGGGCCACAAGCGCGTCACGTATCGCAACTTCTTCCCACCCGCGAGCCGCTGGATGTTCGGCGGCGTACGCATCGCCCGGGACATCGCCCAGGAAATGATCTCGTGAGCACGATAGAAGAGGACGTGCAACGCGGCTTGACCGCGCTCCCGAAGGACCTTCCACCCAAGTGGTTCTACGACGACCGCGGTTCGTCGCTCTTCGACGAGATCACACGGCTCCCGGAGTACTACCCCACCCGATGCGAGCGAGCGATCCTCGAAACGCGCGCCCCGGAGATCGCCCGGCGCACGAAGGCCGAAACGCTCGTCGAGCTCGGCTCGGGGACCTCTGATAAATCCCGGGTGCTACTCGACGGAATGCGCGATGCCGGAACGCTCCGGCGCTTCGTGCCGTTCGACGTGAGCAAGCAGACGCTGCACGATGCCGCGGCCGCGATCGAGAGGGAGTATGCCGGCATCGACGTGCAACCCGTCGTCGGCGACTTCACCCTCGATCTCGAGAGCATCCCGCGGGGCGGTCGCCGGCTCGTGGCGTTCCTCGGTGGGACGATCGGCAACCTCCTGCCCGACGCCCGTTCGGTGTTCCTGCGCGACGTCGCGGCGATGCTCGACCGGGACGACTACTTCCTGCTCGGCACCGACCTCGTCAAGGACGTCGCTCGCCTCGAGGCCGCGTACGACGACGCGCAGGGGGTGACGGCCGAGTTCAACAAGAATGTTCTCAACGTGATCAATCGCGAGCTCGACGCCGACTTCGTCGTCGACGCGTTCGAGCACGTCTCCGTCTTCGACGCCGAGCGCGAATGGATCGAGATGCGATTGCGGTCGACGCGTGCGCAGACGGTGCGCGTCCGCGCGCTCCAGCTGGAGGTGGAGTTCGCGGCCGGCGAGGAGATGCGGACCGAGGTCAGCGCGAAGTTCACGCGCGGTCGCGTCGAGCGAGAGCTGCGCGCGGCCGGGATGGAGCTCGTCGAGTGGTGGACCGATGCCGACGGCGACTTCGCCCTCTCGCTCGCGCGACGAGCTACAGGGGAATAGTCGGCTACTGGGAAATAGTCGGTCGGCGGGGCTCGGAGACGATCGTCAGCTCCTCGGGCACCTGTAGGACCTTCACCACTTCCCCCGTCACCTCGACCCCGAGGTGACCGCCCATGATCGGGATGCGTTCGAGACGCAACGTTCCGATCCAGTCGGGTACCGCGGGCGCAAGGTGCAACTTGTTCGCCCGGATGTCGGGCTCGAACCGCAAGAGCGTGCGGAGGAACAGCAGAGGCGACGCCGCGGCCCACGCCTGCGGCGAGCACGAGGTCGGGTAGCTGACCGGGAATGTGATGCCGTCGCGCGCCATTCCTGCGAAGAGCTCAGGCAGCAGGTCGCCGAACCATCGAGAGGCGTCGACCATCCCGCGCATCACTCGGTGCGCTTCGTCCGCGAAGCCGTAGCGCATCAATCCGGCGGCGCACAGCGCGTTGTCGTGGGGCCAGACGCTTCCGCAGTGATACGAGATCGGGTTGTAGCCCGCGTTCGTCGCCGACAAGGTGCGCACACCCCACCCGCTGAACATGCCTTCGGAGACCAGTACACGCGCCACCGACGGCGCCTTCTCCTCGTCGACGATGCCCGTCCACAGACAGTGGCCCATGTTCGAGCCCACGCCGTCGATCCGCTTCTTGTCTCGGTCCAACCCGAGCGCGAAGTAGCCGCCGTCGTTCGTCTCGACCCAGAAGTCCTCGTTGAACCGACGCTTGAGCTCTGCCGCACGCGCGGTCAACGACGCAGCCAGCTCGTGGTCGCCGGCCTCCGTCGCGCAGTGGCCGCGAGCGATCAGCGCCGCGTAGACGTAGCCCTGAACCTCGCACAACGCAATCGGTGTCGCCGCGAGCGCGCCGTCGGCGAAGCGCATCGAGTCCCAGGAGTCCTTCCATCCCTGGTTCTGCAAACCGTGGTCGGTCGTGCGTTGGTACTCGACGTACCCGTCGCCGTCGCGATCACCGAAATCGGTGATCCAGCGCAGGGCCGCGTCGGCCGCGGGCAAGAGCGCGTCGACCTCCTCCCGCCGAAAGCCCCACCGCGACAACTCGCCGACGAGCATCACGAAAAGCGGCGTCGCGTCGACGGTGCCGTAGTAGACGCGACCGCCCCCGAGGGCAAGCGACGCGGTCTCACCGAAACGCATCTCGTGCAGAATCCGACCGGGCTCCTCCTCGGTGCGCGCGTCGACCTCTTGACCCTGGAAGCGCGCGAGCGTCTGGAGCGTGCCGAGGGCAAGAACGGGGTCGACGAGCATCGTCATCCACGACGTGATCAACGAGTCGCGACCGAACAGCGTCATGAACCAGGGCGCGCCGGCGGCGACCACGGCCCGGTCGGGGAACTCGGGGTCGAAGATGCGCAGCCCCGCGAGGTCTTGGGTCGATCGATCGAGCAGCGCGCGGAACTGGTCGTCGTCGCTCGTGACCACGGGCATCCGGGCCCGCCATTCCTCGAGCCGCACGACCGGCGTAGAGCGTTCCACCGGCTGACCGCACTGGTAGCGCGGCGTCACCTCGAGATCGCCGATCACCGGTGTCACTTCGATGCATGCCGACCATCGCCCGTGCGGCGGGACGACCGTTTCGTACACGACGTGGTTGCCCTGTATCCGCGGCGTCCCGCTGAGGTCGACGTGCGTGGCGCGCTCGAACGCATGGCGCTTGTAGCGGAACGTGATGCGCGAGCCCTCGCCGATCACGTCGAGCTGGCCCTGCTTGCGGACACGCCCTTCCTTGACCTCGAAGACGTCGGCAAAGTCGGCGTCGATCAACAGCTCGACCGAGCAGAACGCCGCCTCCTCGCCGTAGTTCTCGATCTCGAGGTCTTCGCGCATGCCCCGGCCGACGTAGCGGCGCCGGAAGAGCACCAGGTGCGAATCGGCATGTCCCTTCGACGGGTGGCCGCGCAGCACGAACACCCCGCTGAACGGGTCCGGCGCGGTCGCGGCGAGCGGCTCTGGACTCATGCCGTTCAGGGTGCACCGCAGCTCGGAGACGAAGCGCGTGTCGCGGAAGAACAGACCCTGCGGTCGCGACGGATCGATCTCGCCGGAGCGGCTCGAGATGCAAAACGCGGAGCCCTCGACGAGCGTCACGATGCCATCGGCCCCGATGCTCGCGCTCGCTCTGGTCGTCCAGGGCTCCGGCATCGTCGGGAAACTACTACCGAGTTCGCGCCTTGCCCTTACGAACGGCTCTCGCCTCGACATGGCCAGGATCGCGCGTACGCGGCGACTAGCCTCCGCGCCCGATGCGAATCGCGGTCGTCGCCCCGGTGTGGTTCACCGTACCCCCGACGGGATACGGCGGCATCGAGCTCGTCGTGTCGTTGCTCACGGACGGGCTCGTCGACGCCGGTCACGACGTCACGCTCTTCGCGAGCGGCGGGTCGAAAACTACGGCCAAATTGGTCTCGCCGATGGCGGCACCGCCCGACCCACGCGAGCTCGGCAACGCGTGGTATGACGCGTACCACGCGCTCTCGTCGTACTTGCAGGTCGACGGCTTCGACATCGTGCACGACCACGCCGGGATCGTGGGGCCGATCTGCGGTGCGATGCTCGACGGCCGCCCGCCCGTGGTCCACACGTTGCACGGACCGTGGACACCCGAGACACGCTTGCTGTACAGCGTCGCCGGCCGGCACGTGTATCTCGTCGCGATCAGCGACGCGCAGCGCGCCGACAATCCCGATCTGGCGTACGTCGGCACCGTCCACAACGGGATCTCTCTCGACTCCTACCCCTACCGCGAAAACAAAGACGACGTACTCGTCTACATCGGACGCTCGAACCCGGACAAAGGACCGAAGGAAGCGATCACGATCGCCCGTCGGGCCGGGTTGCCGCTGCAGATGATCCTCAAGCGCAGCGAGCCGGCCGAGCGTGCGTACTTCCAGTACGAGATCGAACCGCTGCTCGCGAGCGATATCGAGCTCCACGAGAACGTGTCACAAGCGACGAAGGTCGACATGCTCGGCCGGGCGTGCGCGATGGTCTTCCCGACCCGCTGGCCCGAGCCCTTCGGGCTCGTGATGGTGGAAGCGATGGCGTGCGGAACGCCCGTCGTCACGACGAACTGGGGCGCGGCTCCCGAACTCGTCGCCGACGGCGTCACCGGTTTTTGTCGCGACGACGCCGACGACCTCGTCGAGGCGATCTCGGCGGTCCGCACACTCTCGCCCGCGGCCTGCCGGGCGCGCGTCGAGGAGCTCTTCTCGGCCGAGGCGATGGTCCGCGGCTACGAGGCCCTCTACGAGCGGGTGACCCGGGACGAGAAACCCGAAAATTCGGAGGTTGGATTTCCACTACGGCCGTAGTGTTATTACAATGACGCCGTGGCTCCCCCCGCCTCCAGACCCGACCCGGCCCCCTCCGCCGGCCTGGCTCCTCGTGATCCCGCCGACGAGGTCCCCGCGCTCGAGATCGACGACCTCCACGTCTCGGTCGACGATCGCGAGATCCTCCGCGGCGTGTCGCTGAAGGT
>JALYLU010000020.1:0-3049 GCA_030774075.1 Actinomycetota bacterium
CGACGGCACTACGGCGGCGCTCGTCGTCGGCAACATTGGCACGCCACAGTCCCGACAGATCCACGAAGGCGAGAATAGGCGAGGGCCGCCCCGGGCGGGTGCCGCCGAAAATTGGTATGGTCGACTCATGGCAACACTCGCTCAAACACTCGGCGATCTGAAGGCCTCGGGCTGGCAATCATCTCCGGTGAAAGAGGAAATCCGGCGCAATGCGGTCGCCCGTATCGCGGCCGGCGAAGCGCTGTTTGAAGGCATATTGGGCTACCAGCACACGGTCATGCCGCAACTGGAGAACGCTCTGCTCGCCGGCCACGATGTGATTTTCCTTGGCGAGCGCGGCCAGGCCAAGACCCGCATCATCCGCTCGCTCACCGGGCTGCTCGACGAGTGGATGCCGATCGTCGGCGGCAGCGAGATCAACGACGACCCGTACGAGCCGATCTCGCATCACGGCCGCGTGCTCGTCGCGGAGCGCGGCGACGAGACGCCGATCGAGTGGGTGCATCGCGAGCGGCGCTTCGGCGAGAAGCTCGCGACGCCCGACACCTCGATCGCCGACCTCATCGGCGAGGTCGACCCGATCAAGGTGGCCGAGGGTCGCTACCTCTCCGACGAGCTCACGATCCATTACGGGCTCGTGCCCCGCACCAACCGCGGCATCTTCGCGATCAACGAGCTACCCGATCTCGCCGAGCGCATCCAGGTCGGGTTGTTGAACGTGCTCGAGGAGCGCGACGTGCAGATCCGGGGTTACAAGATCCGTCTGCCGCTCGACGTGTTGCTCGTCGCGACGGCCAATCCCGAGGACTACACCAACCGGGGCCGCATCATCACGCCGCTCAAGGACCGCTTCGGTTCGCAGATCCGAACCCACTATCCGCTCGAGACCGAGCTCGAGATAGCGATCATCGACCAGGAGGCGCGGCCGCTCGCCGGCGCGGGGCTCCTGGTGTCGGTTCCCGATTTCATGACCGAGGTCGTCGCCGAGATCTCGCAGCTCGCCCGCCGCTCACCCCATGTGAATCAACGATCCGGCGTCTCGGCGCGCTTGTCGATCTCGAACTACGAGACCCTGGTGGCCAACGCAGCTCGGCGCGCGCTCGCCAGTGGAGAGCGCGAAGTCGTGCCGCGTGTCTCCGATCTCGCCGCGCTCGCCGCTTCGACGTCGGGCAAGATCGAGATCGAGACGCTCGACGACGGCCGCGAGGGCCAGGTGCTCGAGCGCATCCTGAAGGCGGCGACGCTCGAGGTCTTCCGAGCGCGCGTGCGCCCCGAGCGCCTGGGGCCGATCGTCGCGTCCTTCGAGGACGGATCGATCGTGCACACCGGCGAGGACGTTCCCGCGATCGAGTACCGCGAGCTGCTCTCGAAGCTCGAAGGCATGCCGGCCGTGCTCTCCGACCTCGGCGTCGGCGAATCGCCCGCGGGCATCGCGAGCGGAATCGAGTTCGTGCTCGAGGGTCTGCACCTGACGAAGCGCCTGAACAAGGACGCGGTCGGCACCCGCGCCTCGTATCGCTCCAGAGGCTGAGGCCCGAGTTCGTCGCGCCGAATTCTTCGCGCCCGCCGCCATTCCTCCTGGTCAACGGGTTGCGACGAATCTTCCGAAGAATCGTTGCGACGGAGAAATTGGCAAGGGTGACGGAGGAACGCGTGACGGGCGGCCAAAAGCCGACTTTGCGGGTCGGGTTTAGCCGGTACCCTGCAATCCGTGGCAACCCGCCTGCTCTCGTTCCCGAATCCGGTCAACGAGGTGGCGGCGCGACTCGTGGCCGCAGGAGTGATGGCGCTCTCGGTCGTCGAGCTCGCCACCGGTCAGCGATGGCTGCTGATCCCGCTCTCGTACGGCTTCCTCGCCCGGGCTCTCACCGGGCCCAAGCTGAGCCCGCTCGGGCAGTTCGTGACGAGGATCGCGGTTCCGCGACTTCCGTTCGCCGAACGACCCGTGCCCGGGCCGCCGAAACGGTTCGCTCAGGGGATCGGCGCGACGCTCACGACCGTCGCCCTCGTCGCGTGGGTCGCGGGCGCACCGACCGTCGCCGACGTGCTCGTCGGGATCCTGATCGTCGCGGCGACCTTGGAGTCGGTCTTCGGCCTCTGTCTGGGGTGCAAGGCCTTCGCGCTGCTGATGCGCGTCGGCGTCATCCCCGCGAGCGTGTGTCTGGAGTGCGCCGACGTCTCGACGCGGCTCAGTGCCGGGCGTACGACCTGAGCAACTCCGCGCTCGCGCGCGGCTCACGATCGCGCGTGAAGCAGCCGAACTGCACGTCGAAGCCTCGGTCCCACTCGTAGTTGTCGACGCCTGTCCAGTGGAAGAAGCCGCGCACGTCGATGCCGTCGGTGATCGCGCGCTCGACGAGCGTGAGCGATTCGCGCAACACGTCGCAGCGCCAGTCGTCGTCGTCGGTGCCGACGCCGTGCTCACAAATCAACAACGGTCGGCCCGGCAGCTCCTCGTGCAGGCGGTGCAGCACGATCGCGAGCCCTTCACTCCACGGCGCGTAGCCCATCGGACCGACGCGGGCGGAAGTCGGATACGGCACGATCGCGCCCTCGGCGTCGACGCCCGTCGCGCTGTAGTACGAGAACCCGACGAGGTCGCACGCTTCGCGCAGGTCGGGGACCTCGCGCGACGGTCGGCCCGGAAGCTCTAGCACGCCGTCGCGATCGGCGCGCATCCACGCGTCCCACATCATGGCGTCGAGACGAGCCTGCATGGAGTCGGCGGGGATGGTGTCGGCGACGGTGAAGACTGGTGAGAGGTTGTGAACCGTCGCGACCGGCTTGCCGCCGCCGCGCAACTCGCGCCAGGCGTCGCGCTGCGCGAGCAGCATCGCGCCGAGCATGTCGAACCGCTTCTTTCCGTGCGGATAGATGCCCGCGTACGCGGCGGGTTCGTTGATCGGCTTCCAGCCGAACACGAGTTCGCCGAACGTCTCCGCGCAGAACGCCACGTGCCGGGCCCAGTAGTAGGAACGGGCGCGGTCGTCGACGAAACCGCCCTCGCCGTACTCGGTGAACCAACCCGGAAGCGTGAAGTGGTGCAGGC
>JALYLU010000020.1:3059-17084 GCA_030774075.1 Actinomycetota bacterium
GGCACACCCACGGCGACACACCCGCAGCGCGCGCGGCCGTCAGCACTTCGATCGTGTGCTCGATCGCAGCCTCGTCGCGCCGGCCTTCCTCGGGTTCGATGCGCGCCCACTCGATCGAGAGACGATGATGAGCGAGCCCGTGCTGTGCGTAGAGGGCGAAGTCGTCTGCGAACCGTTCCGCGAAGCCGTTGCCGTCGCCGCTCGGCGGCATCGCGCCGGAGCGCTCGAGCGCGAACCAGTCGGACGCCGGAGCAGCGCCCTCGGCCTGGGTCGACGAAGCCGCGGTGCCCCACCAGAAGTCCTCGCCGATCGTCACGGGGGTACGGTAACGGCATGTCGACCCGTGCTCGATACTCCCGGTGGGACGGCACCCAGGTCGGGTTCGACCTCGACGCCGACGCGTTGCTCGAGGAGATGACCGACGATCTCCTCTACCACGGGGACCTCAACGCCGCGCTGCGTCGCATGATGCAGCAGGGGTTCCAGGATCGCCAGGGCCGCGATGTCCAGGGCATGCGGGAGATGCTCGAAAAATTGCGTGAACGCCGGCGCGAGCAACTCGACCGCTACGACCTCGGGGGCGTGTACGAGGACATCGCGAACCGCCTCGACGAAATTGTCGCCGAAGAACGCGCCGGAATCGATCGCCGAGTCGACGACGCCCAACAGTCGGGCGACAAGCGCCGCGAGGAGCTGCTCGACGAGCTCGCGCAGCAACGCCGCGAGCAGCTGGAGCAGCTGCCGCCCGACCTCGCCGGCCGCGTGAGCGACCTCCAGCAATACGACTGGATGGACGACGACGCACGTCAGCACTTCGAGGAGCTGATGGAGGAGCTCAAGAAGCAGCTCCTCGACTCGATGTTCAATCAGCTGAACCAGGGCATGTCACAGATGTCGCCCGAGCAGTTGCAACGGATGAAGGACATGCTCGGCGAGCTCAACCACATGCTCGAGCAGCGCGAAGCCGGCGAGGAGCCCGACTTCGCGGGCTTCATGGATCGCTACGGCGACTTCTTCCCCGATAACCCGCAAACGCTCGACGAGCTGCTCGAGCAGATGGCGCGCTCCATGGCGCAGATGCAGCAGCTGCTCAACTCGATGACGCCCGAGCAGCGGGCGCAGCTGCAGGAGATGGCGAACGCGCTGCTCGACGACATGGATCTGCGGTGGCAGGTCGACCAGCTCGGCCAAAACCTCCGGAACGCGTTCCCGCAGGCCGGTTGGGGGCAAGGCATGCGTTTCCGCGGTGACGAGCCGCTGCCGCTCGACGGCATGAGCGGTCTGCTCGATCAGCTCGGCGACATCGACGCGCTCGAGAACCTCCTGCGCAACGCGACCAGTCCCGGACCGTTGGCGGAGGTCGACCTCGACAAGGTGCGCGAGCTGCTCGGCGACGATGCGGCGCGCTCGCTCCGGCAGCTCGCGAACCTCGCGAAGGAGCTCGAGGAGGCAGGGCTGATCGAACAACGCGAGGGACGCATGGAGCTCACGCCGAAGGGCATCAGACGGATCGGTCAGCGCGCCCTCGGCGACCTCTTCCGCCGTCTCCTGCAGGATCGTGCGGGACGACACGAGATCGAGCGCGCGGGCTTCGGGCACGAGCGCTCCGACGAGCACAAGCAATACGAGTACGGCGACCCGTTCCACCTCGACGTCGGGCGGACGTTGAAGAATGCGATCACGCGTCAGGGTGCGGGCACGCCGGTGCACATGCTGCCGGACGACTTCGAGATCGAGCGCACGGAGCAGCTCTCGCGCAGCGCCACTGTCTTGCTGCTCGACGTGTCCCTCTCGATGCCGATGCGCGACAACTTCTTGTCGGCCAAGAAGGTCGCGATGGCGCTTCACGCGCTCATCACGAGTCAGTTCCCGCGCGACTACTTCGGCCTCGTGTCGTTCGGTCGCGTCGCCCGAGAGGTGAAACCCGAGCTGCTCCCGGAGATGAGCTGGGACTTCGAGTGGGGCACCAACATGCAGCACGCGCTGCTGCTCGCCCGCCAGCTGCTGGCCCGCCAGACCGGTCGCAAGCAGATCGTCATGATCACCGACGGCGAGCCCACTGCCCACATTCTCGAGAACGGCGAACCGTTCTTCGACTACCCCCCGGACCCGCGCACGATCGAGATGACGCTGCGCGAGGTGCAGCGCTGCACGAAGGACGGGATCCGGATCAACACGTTCATGCTCGAGGACAATTTCTATTTGCGGGAGTTCGTCGAGCGCATGATGAAGATGAATCGTGGTCGCGCCTTCTATACGACCCCCGAGACCCTCGGCGACTACGTCCTCGTCGACTTCCTCGATCAGAAGCGCTCCGAGCGCCGCGCCGGCTGATTTTTCGGTGGCCGCGGGAACGCAACTCCGCGCGAGAGCGTTGGTCCGCTCGACGAAGGAGATGACGTGCCCGAAACCCCTCACGGCCAGCTTCCGAAGGACGAACTTCGGAAGAATGACGAAGACTGGCGTCAGCGCCTGACTCCGAGGCAATTCGAAGTGACTCGCCGCGCCGGAACGGAGCCGGCGTTCACCGGCGAGTACTGGGATTGCCACGACGACGGCACGTACGTCTGCGTCTGCTGCGAAGCCCCTCTGTTCTCCTCGGAGACGAAGTTCGATTCCGGCACCGGCTGGCCGAGCTTCTTCCAGGCGCTCGGGGACGACGCGGTGGAAGAGCAGGTCGACCACAGCCACGGCATGACGCGGACCGAGGCCCGGTGCCGGAACTGCGGCGCGCATCTGGGTCATGTGTTCCCGGATGGTCCGCGTCCGACGGGTTTGCGCTACTGCATGAACTCGGCGTCGCTGCGTCTCGACCCCGAGGCCGGCGCCTGATCTGACGGTTTCGGTCGGATCGCGGCGTATACGCCCTTCGGCGGCTTTTCGGACGATCTCGAAAGTCCCCCTTGCGCCCCGTGCACTGGGTTGACAGAATGACGCCGTTGTAATTCCATCGGCGGTATTCACAGCCCGGCCCCTCCCGGACGCCCAACCGAGAGACGGTCCGATCAAGAGCGAGGGGGCAGCCGATGAGAGAGATGTTGATTCAGCTCGACGTCGACGCCGGAGACCGGCATTGGCAGGAGCGAGCCAACTGCCTCGGAGTCGATCCCGATCTGTTCTTCCCCGAGCGCGGCGCTTCCACCAAGGAGGCGAAGGGCGTCTGCGGTGGCTGCGAGGTGCGTAACGAGTGCCTCGAGTACGCCCTACGCCACGGCGAGAAGTTCGGAATCTGGGGCGGCATGTCCGAGCGGGAACGCCGGCGCATCCGCCGCCAGCGGGCGCTCGCCCGTCGCGGTCTCGCCAGCGCCTGAGGCCACCCTTCGAGCGTCCCGGTAGGCCGTCCCGCCGACTCGCCGCACTCACGTCGCGACGGGATTCGCACGAGGGTCGCCGGGCCACCAGCGCGGGCCCCTGCCGACCCGCGCCTCGATGGTCGATTCCGCGTCGAGGCGGCTCCAGCGAAGGAAGTCGTCGGTGCAGCGGTCGAGGTCGTGGCGCGGAATGAGGCCGACCAGCTCGATACGTGCGACGTCGGTCCCGTGCTCACGGGCGAGGGCGCGAACATGCAGGCACGCGTCCTGCAGCCCGGTGCACTCGAGCTCGACGAGGTTCATCGACACCTGCGCCCGCTGCGCCTCGTCCAAGAAGAAGCCGAGCGCGCGGACGCCTCGTAGTCCACCCGATCGCTCGCGTGTCTCCCGGGCGATCTGGCGCGCCACGCTGATGTCGGTGCTTACGAGCACGCAGTTGCACGCGACGAGCGGCTGACGGGCGCCGACGGCGGTCGTGCCGAGCCGGGGGTGCGGAGCGGCGGGTCCGAAGTCGGGCTCCCGGGTGCGAAAGCACGTCGCGCGTACGCTCGGGAGGTCGCGTTGCTCGGGATCGGCCTCGTCGTACAGGAAGACGGGCACTGCGAATTCGCGCGCCCACCACTCGCCGAACTCGCGCGCTTCCTCGGCCGCCTGCGCCCGCTCGATCCTGGACCGGCCGAGGGCCACGAACGGCACGACGTCGAGTGCCCCGAAGCGGGGATGCTCGCCGGCGTGATCGACGATCGAGCACTGCTCGGCCACCGCGACCGCGAGCAATCGGGCGCGGCCGACCGCGTCGCGGGGACCGGGTCCGGCGAGCGTGAAGACGGACCGGTGATGGTCGGGGTCGGCGTGCACGTCGATGAGCGACGGGCCGCACGCGCGGGCGATCGCACGGAGCCGATGCGTGTCGCGTCCTTCGGACACGTTTACGACGCACTCCAGCACCGCGCCAAGCGTAGGGGCACCTCGGCGTGAGTACTCTCGCTCCGATGCGAATCGGGCTGGCGCTCCCGCAGTATGACTACTCGGTGGCGGGGGAGCGACCGCTACGGTTCGCGACGATCGTCGAGCACGCGCGCCTCGCGGAACAGGGAGGGGCCGACTCGGTCTGGCTCTCGGACCACCTGTTCCTCGACCTCGCGAAGTACGGCGGATCGGACCAGCGCGAGGGGTGCTTCGACCCGATCGTCACACTGGCGGCGCTCGCGCGTGCCGTTCCGCGCGTGCGGTTGGGAACGCTCGTGCTGCTCGAGGCGTTGCGTCCGGCGGCGGTGCTGGCCAAGGCGTTGGCGACGGTCGACTGCCTCAGTGGAGGCCGGCTGGACGTCGGGCTCGGCGCCGGATGGTACGCGCCCGAGTACACCGCACTCGGCACCGAGATGCCGCGTCCGGGCGAACGGCTCGACCGCCTTGTCGACGCGCTCGAGGTCGTCAAGGGTCTCCTCGGCGGAGGGCCGTTCACCTACGAAGGTGCGCACCACCGCGCTCGCGGCGCGACCAACCGACCGCGCGCGCTGCAGCAACCCCGGCCCCGGGTGTTCGTCGGCGGGAAGGGTGACCGGTTGCTCCGCATTGCTGCAGAGCACGCCGACGGTTGGAACACCTGCTGGGTGTGGACCACCGAGGCCTATCGGGAACGCCGGCATGTGGTCGACGATGCCTGCGAGTGGGTGGGCCGCGACCCGGCGACGATGTGGCGGACGCTCGGGCTGTACGCGCTGTGCGGCGAGGACGAGCACGACCTCGAGCGGCGCTTCGACCGTTTGCGGGAGCAGTCGCCGAAGGGGGTGCTCGACGGCATCGATCTCGCGGCGTTTCGGGTCGGCCGTCTCGTCGGTACCGTCGACGAGGTTCGTGCCCAGCTTCGCGAGTGGGAGGGACTGGGCGTCGACACGCTCGTGCTCGGCGTGGGCGCCGTGCCTTTCCAGGTCTCGGCTCGCGACGACATCGAGCTCTTGCTCGACGCCTGCACGAACGCCTGAGCGCGAGGAAGCTCCGGTCAGCTCGGTGGCGAAGGAATCAGCTCGCGACGACGGCGCAGGATGCGGCGGCGCTCGCGCTCCGATGCTCCACCCCACACTCCGTGTTCGATGCGGTTGAGCAGCGCGTACTCGAGGCATTCGGTCCGCACCGGGCAGCCCTGACAGATGTGCTGGGCCGACTCGACGCCAAGACCGTCGGACGGGAAGAACTCGGTGGGGCTGGCGCCCCGGCAACGGGCTTGGAGCATCCAGGCGTATTCCTCGGGAGTCTCGTCCACGATCACCTCCCCTTCGACGGAGCCTTACGGCTCGCTACGTTCCTTGGTTCGACGCGTACCCGTGGTTTCGTCAGGAGTTTTTCGTCGGTGCGTTCATGACTGCAACTGCCCCGATCCAACCATCGACAAACTCTCAGACGTTTGGGAGAGCCGGTTGGCTCCATGATTCGTGTGGGCATTTCATGAATTTCCGGCGCCGGTGGGCGCGACGGATGGAGAAACCGACCCGTTGTCCGCCCACCGCGCAGACGGAATTCCGCGGGCCGAGCCGTCCTCGGGAGGGACCGGCGCTACCCTGACCCGTCGTCTGACGAGGAGCGCGTGATGGCCATCGACCCCGAAGAGCTCGAGGAGATCCCCCCGCAGGGTCACGTGCGGGTCGTGTACACCGGCCCGGTCGCGCCGCATTGGGAGATCCACAGGGTGTTCGGCGACCAGCGGGCCATCGACGAGTTCCGGCAGCGGGCCATGGCCCGTTTGCAGTTGTTGCCCGTCTACGACCCACAATTCCGCCGAAACCGTGAGCGCGTCGCACGCGACGCGGAACGCGAGCACCTGATTCTCGAGTGGGATCTCGGCGACGAGCCCGAGTAGCCGCGAGGCGCGACGCCCCTTCACTCCTCATTTACGGGTGGACGCGAAGCGCGCCGACACGATCCGCGCGAGCACGGTGAACACGAACACGATGACGATGAGCGTCAACGCCGCGCCCCACGCCCGGTCGGTTGCCGCCGCAAAAGGCGTCTGTGCGTTGAACCAGATCTCCTGGGACAGCGTGGTGTTCGTTCCCTGGAACACATTGGCATGCACGTTGCTCGTGACCCCGATCGTGAGGAGCAACGGCGCCGTCTCTCCCGCGGCGCGCGCGACGGCGAGCATCGCGCCGCTGACGATGCCCGGGAGGGCCGCAGGGATCGCGACCGAGACGACGGTGCGCCAGCGCCGCGCGCCCAACGCGTCGCTCGCCTGACGGAGGTCGTCGGGGACGAGCTTCAGCATCTCCTCGCACGACCGGATGACGATCGGCAGCATCAGCGCGCCGAGCGCGAGCGAGCCGGCGAATCCCGAGTAGCCGAAGTGGAGGCCGGCGCTCACCCAGATGGTCGCGACGAAGAGACCCATGACGATCGACGGCACGCCGGTCATCACATCGGCCATGAACCGGATCACGTTGGCGATGCGGTTCTGGCGCCCATACTCGTTGAGGTAGATGGCGGCGAGCACACCCAGCGGTATCGCCATCAGCGAGGCGACCCCGGTGATCACCAGCGTGCCGACGATGGCCGGCGCGATGCCGCCGCCGGGGAACTGCGTGACGATGGGCAGGTTCTTGGTGAGGAAGCTCAGACTCATGACGCCCGCTCCTCTGCTGACCACGTACACCGCGATCACGACGACCGGCACGAGCGCGAAGAGCAGCGATCCGATCATCCACGACGTTGCCAGCCCGTTGGCGAGGCGACGGCGCGGCGAGACGGCGCGGTCGAGCGTCCACGCGCCCGGATCGTCGCGGTTGGTCGGCGCCGGGGGGCTGGCGACCGTCATCGTCGGAGTCCCGACGTGGCCGAGGCCCGGTTCGCCACCACGCGGGCGACGATGTTGACGGCGATGGTGATCGCGAAGAGGACGACGCCCATTCCGATGAGTGCGGCGCGGTGCAGGCCGGTCGCCTCGGGAAAGTTGTGCACGATGACCGACGCCATCGTGTCGCCCTGGCGGAACAGGTGCGAGGTGATCTGGTGACTGCTCCCGATGACGAGCGCGACCGCGATCGTCTCGCCCATCGCGCGCCCGAGCCCGAGCATCGTGGCGCCGATCAGACCGCTGCGCACGCGGGGGAACACCGCGACCCGCAACATCTCCCAGCGCGTCGCGCCCATCGCGAGCGCGCCGTTCTTGTCGTCCTGCGCGACTGTCGCGAGGACGTCGCGGCTGAGCGACGTGACGATGGGTGTGATCATCACCGCGAGGACCAAACCCGCGGTCATGAAGCTCGCGCCGAATGCCGGACCCCCGAAGAAGCTGCTGAATACCGGCACCCGGCCGATCGTGTCGGCGATGTGCCCGTAGAAGCGGCCGGCGGGTTGCGTGAGAACGGCGAGAGCCCAGAATCCGTACACGACGGAAGGGATCGCGGCGAGGAGGTCGACGACGTACGTCACGCCCGATCGCACACCTTTGGGTGCGAGCTCCGTGATGAACAGGGCGATGCCGATACTGGCCGGGACCGCGAGGCCGATCGCGATGACCGCGGTCAACATCGTCCCGTACACGAAGTCGAGCGCGCCGAAGTGGTTCAGGTTCGGGTTCCAGCTCCGGCTGGTGATGAAACTCGAGCCCTGGTGCGCAAACGCGGGCCAGGCCTTGCTCGTGGTCGAGTACGCGATGAGGGCGAGGATCGCGAGCACGAGCAGGCCGGCGGCGAAGGCGATCGCACGAAACATGCGATCGACCTGCTTGCCGCCGGCCGCGCTCGGCAGTGGTTCGCTCGCGCCGAGGTCGGGAGGCGGGGCGAGCGTGGTCATCGGGCGGACGTTAGGCGGGGATCTGGAGTTTCGTGAGCTGCGCGATCGCCTTCTGCTGCAACTCGGTCGGCAGCTTGGCGTAGTTCGCGCTCTCGGCGAGGGCCTGACCGTCGTTGAGCACGAACGAAAGGAAGCTCTTCAGCGCTTCGCCCTTCGTCTTGTCCGTCTGGTTGGCGTACACGAGGATCCAGGTCGGCGACGTGATCGGATAGGCGTCGGCACCGGCCTGGTTCAGCGGGCTGTAGGTCAGGTCGTCCTTGATCGTCGTCGAGGCGACGGCCGCCGATGCGCCCGCAAGGGTCGCGGCGACGTACGAACCCGCCGCGTTCTTGATCGACGCGAACTTCAGCTTCGCACCCAACGCGTCGGCGAAGTCGACGTAGCCGATCGCGCCGTTGGTCGATGAGACCGCCTGCGCGACCCCCTGGTTCCCCTGGCCGGCCTGTGAGTTCGACGGCCAGTTCACCGTGTCGCCGCTGCCGAGTGTCCAATCGCTGCCGCCCGCGGCCGCGAGGTACTTCGTGAAGTTGCTCGTGGTACCCGAGGCGTCGGCGCGGTGCACCGACACGATGTCGGTCGCGGGCAGCGTTGCGTTTGCGTTGTTACCCGCGATCGCCGGGTCGTTCCACTTCGTGACCTGGCCGGAGAAGATCTTGGCGATCGTCGACGCGCTGAGCTGCAGCGTGTCGACACCGCTCACGTTGTACGACACCGTGATCGGGGCCGCGACGGTCGGGAAGTAGAGGATGTTGCCGCCCTGGTACTTCGAAAGGTCGGCGCTCTTCACGAGGCTGTCGGTTCCCGCGAAGTCGACGGTCTTGGTCTGAAGGTCGGTCTTGCCCTTCCCGGAGCCGCCGCCGGCATAGTTCACCGTGATGCCCGAGTTGGCGCTCTGGAACGCCTGGATCGCGACTTGGTCGAATGTCTTTTGGAACGTCGAGCCGGAACCGTTCAGCGTGGTGCTGCTCGAGCCGCTCGGGCTCTTGGAGCTGCTGCCGCACGCGGCCAGGAGGAGGGCTGGCACCGCGAGCGCGATGATGGTGCGTCGTGCTACCCGAGACGACCGCATCGATGCAATCAAGATGTGTCCCCTTTCGAAGGTGGGCATCGGTGTCGAGACTAAGAACGAAGGATGGCGACGCGGCCGCGCCAGCATGAACGACACGTGAAGCGCGTCCGAACAATCGGCGACGTGCAGGCGCGATGCCGCGGGCTTACACCGGTTCGGCGTCGCCTGGGAGCTGTCCGGTGATCATGAACTCGACCCAGCGCCCGATCATCACCGCGTGGTCGGCGGCCCGTTCGTAGTCGCGGCCGACGAAGGCGAGCTGCACCGCCATCTGGAGCGCCGCTTCGTCGGTCGACTCGCCGGAGAAGCCGGCGAAGATGGCGCGGAACAGCTCCTTTTGGAGGTCGTCCATGACGTCGTCCATGTCGGGCAGCGCCGATGCGACCGCCTCGTCGCCATCGGCGAAGGCGTCGACCGCAAGGTGGGTCTGCACGCTGGCCTGGGCGCCCATCCGCTCGATGATTCCCCGGATCCGAGGCGGCAGCTCGCGCGGGTACAAACGCCGGGTGGCGCGGGCAACGTTGCGCATGAGGCCGCCGGTCAGCTCGATCTCGTGGAGGATCCGCAGTACTGCGAGCAACGCCCGGAGGTCGGAGGCCATCGGCTGCTGGAGCGCGAACAGCTGGTACACGCGGTGCTCGATCTGGAGCACCCGCTCCTTGATCTCGCGATGAGCGTCGTAAATCTCGTCGACGACCGTGAGATCGGCGTCGAGCAGTGCCTGGGTGGAGGCGCCGATCTGCTCGCAGCTCTTGACGGCCAGCTTCACGACCTCGGCGCGGACCTCGTGCACCTGCTCGTCGAATGTCCGCCTGGTCTCGACCACTCTGTCCTCCGAATTTCATTCCGAACGGCGCGAGTTTGCCCCCGGAAGCGCTCCGGGCGCGGGCACCGGTGTCGGACTCGCCTTCTGTTCACTCGTGGTTCACCCTCAGGTCATCCGTACCATACGGTCCGGTCAGTCTGCGTCCCTACCATGGCCATGTTGGCGGGCGCTTGGCGAGCCTGCGACCCAGCCGCGATGCTGGGCCGACGCTGATCGCTTGCGGAAGGTCGAACGTGTCCCCAGCCGAACAGAGCGAAGCAATGGCGATGCCGACAGTGAGTGTCCGTCCGAAGGACACGGGGTCGAAGGACGGCGAGTTCGCGGCGCAGCCGTCGCGCTCGGAGGTGGTCTTCGAGCTCCGAGACGTCAGCGTCAGCTATTTCGACGCGGTTGCGGTCGCCGGAGTGACGCTCGACGTCCACTGCAATCAGATCACCGCGTTGATCGGGCCGTCGGGTTGTGGGAAGAGCACGTTGTTGCGTTCCTTCAACCGGATGAACGACCTCATTGTCGGGGCCCGGGTGTCGGGCCGGATCTCGTACCACGGTCACGACCTGTATGCGCCGGGCGTCGATCCGGTCGAGGTGCGCCGGCGCATCGGCATGGTGTTCCAGCGGCCGAACCCGTTTCCGAAGTCGATCTACGACAACGTGGCGTTCGGGCCGCGTATCACGGGTCGACGCAAGGGCCTCGACGACATCGTCCAGGAGGCGCTCGTGAACGCGGCCCTGTGGGACGAGGTGAAGGGCAAGCTGAGGCAGTCGGCGTTCGCGCTGTCGGGCGGACAGCAACAGCGGCTGTGCATCGCGCGCTGTCTCGCGGTGCAACCGGATGTGATTCTCATGGACGAGCCTTGCTCGGCACTCGACCCGATCGCGACGTCTCGCATCGAGGACCTCATGGCCGATCTCAAGCGGGACTACACGATCGTGATCGTGACGCACAACATGCAGCAGGCCGCTCGGGTGTCCGATATGACGGCGTTCCTGACGGCCGAGGTCGACGAACACGATCACCGGGTCGGTCGGCTCGTCGAGTACGACGCCACCGACAAGATCTTCACCAATCCCTCCGACGCGCGCACCGAGGGTTACATCACGGGTCGATTCGGATGAGCCGTCTCGCCTGGCTGCGATCGTGACGGCGTTCTTCGTCGTCATCGGTCTGGTCGGGTGGGCCGCTGTCGTCGTCGTCGCGCGTGAGTTCGTCCTCGCCCGGCGCGAGCTCGATCGGGTCGGGCGCGCGGTCGACGTTCCCGACAATCTGTCGTTGGTCGACGCCATTGCCGAAACGCAGCGCGAGGCGGAGGTTCGGGTGTTGCAGTCGGAGGCGGTGCAGCACTGGTTGCTCGCGGCTCTCGACGAGTCGAGCGACGCGATCATCGTTGTCGATCGCATCGGCCGGGAGGTCGTGCGCAACTCGGTGGCCCGACGCTTCGCCGGCGCACGCACCGGGGAAGTCCTCGCCGAAGAGGCGATCGCGGAGCTCGTCCAGGACGCCCTCACCGGTCACAGCTCCGAACGCGAGCTCCAGCTCTACGGCCCGCCGCGTCAAGTGCTACAGCTGCGCGCGTTCCCGCTGCGCCGAGACGGCGAGATCGTGGGAGGGGTCGCCTTCACGCGCGACATATCGGAGTCACGGCGAGTAGAAAGCGTGCGGCGCGACTTCGTCGCGAACGTCAGCCACGAGCTCAAGACCCCGATCGGCGCGCTCGGTCTGCTCGCGGAGACCATGGCCGCAACCGACGATGTCGCCGTGGTTCAACGGCTCGCAGACCGCGTCGTGCGCGAGGCCGACCGGCTCGCTCGGATCGTCGACGACCTGCTCGATCTCAGCACGATCGAGGCCCAGGAGGCGCCGACCCGTGCGCCGATGCCGATCCGGCTGCTCCTCTCGGAGTGTGTCGACGTCGTGCAGGCCGCGGCCGGCGCGGCCGAGGTTCCACTGCTCGTCGGCCCGGAGCCGCCCGATCTCGAGATCGTCTGTGATCCCCGCCAGATGCGCAGCGCGCTGGTGAACCTGGTCGACAACGCGATCAAGTACTCGGGCCCGCAGCAGCCGGTCGAGATCGGGGCGTGTGTCGTCGACGACCGGATCGCCTTTGTCGTGCGCGATCACGGCATCGGGATACCGACACGGGATCTCGAGCGCATCTTCGAGCGTTTCTACCGGGTCGACCGCGCCCGCAGCCGCGACACAGGCGGCACTGGGCTCGGGCTCGCGATCGTGCGCCACGTCGCCCAGGCGCACGGCGGCGAGGTCAGCGTGCACTCGCGCGAGGGCGAAGGATCGACGTTCACCCTCTACATGCCGCTCGCCAACGGCTCGGCGCGCGGCATCGCCGAAGTACCGACGACGGAGGACCGATGGCCGACCCGCCCCTGATACTCGTGGTCGACGACGAGCAGTCGTACCGCGACGCGCTCGCGGTTGCGCTGCAACGCGAGGGTTTCCTCGTGGAGACCGCGGCCGACGGCCCGGAAGCGATCGAGCGTTTCGACGCCACTCGGCCCGCGCTCGTGTTGCTCGACGTGATGCTGCCCAAGATCTCGGGCATCGACGTGTGCCGTGAGCTGCGGGCGCGATCACGCGTCCCGATCATCATGGTCACCGCCCGCAACGCCGAGATCGACGCCGTGGTCGGCTTGGAGGTCGGCGCCGACGACTATGTCACCAAACCGTTCCGGCTGAGGGAGCTGATCGCCCGGGTGCGGGCCGCGCTCCGGCGAATCCCGGTTTCCGAGCAGGACTCAGATCCGGCCGACGTGATCGAGATCGGCGACGTCCGGCTCGACACCGGGCGCCACGAGGTGTTCGTCCGGGGCATGTCGATGGCGTTCCCGCTCAAGGAGTTCGAGCTGCTCGAGCTCCTGCTCACGAACGCCGGACGCGTCCTCACACGGGACGTGCTCATCGACCGGATCTGGGGCCCGAACTACTTCGGCGACACCAAGACGCTCGACGTGCACGTGAAGCGCCTGCGGTCGAAGGTCGAGGTCGATCCCGCGAATCCGAAGCGCATCGTGACGGTGCGCGGTGTCGGCTATCGGTACGAGCGCGCGGCGGCCGCGGCTTCGTAGCGATAGCCGCAGCGACTCATTCTGTCGAAGACGGCGACGAATGCGACCGTCGCCGGCGGAGCTGTAAGGCGAGCGCGGGGGGAGCGAAGATCGCGAGGAGCGCCACCGCGCCGGCGACGACGTAGAGCAGCAACGGCAGCGGATCCCGAGCCGCGGGGACGGAGGTCGGTCCGCTGGCGAGGACCAGTCCCGGGTCCAGCGCCGCGTCGGTCGACTGGCCGGCGCCCGCTTTTGCTGTGTTCGCGCCAGTTTTGCCAAGCGCGCTCTTACTTGCCGCGCTCGTCTTGCCGGTCGCGGATCTACCTGTCCGGGCGTTGCTCGCGTTGCCGTTCAGGTTTCCGCTCGACTGCGCCACGGACCCGGTCGTCGCGCCTCCGCTCTGCGCCGGCGGCGCCGAACCCTGCCTGTCGCCGGGCGGGGGCGGCGGCGCGTTCTGTGTGACAAAGCTCCCGGTGATCGTCGGATTGTTGCATTGGTCGATCGGGGGTGGCTCGACGTGTCCGGGGATGCGCCGAACGACGTCGAAGTCGGCCTGTACCAGGTTCTTCGGGATGGGTGAGTACCCGAGCAGCGCCGCCTCTTGCTGGCCCGCGCAGGCGATGTAGAGGATGAACTTGCTGAGGGTCTTGCCTTTTTCCGCCGTGAACGGTGGCGCGGTCGTCGTCGGCACGATCATGTAGCTGTAGCTCGACACGGGATAGGTGCGCGGATCGGGATTCGTGTACACGTCGTGCAGGTTCTGCGTGCGGTCGCTGTTGATGCGCGCTCGGCCGAGTGCGACGGCGACGTTCTCGGCGGTGGGCTGCACGAAGTATCCAGCCTGGTTCAGCACTGACACGACGGGAAAGCTTCGGTTCAGCGCATATCCGTACTCGACGTACGTGATGGCCCCGTTGTTGAAAGGCTCGGCGACGAAGTTCGCGACACCGTCGGACCCCGACTGTGCACGAC